>CAJJBR010000057.1 GCA_905182475.1 Akkermansiaceae bacterium
TTCGATTTCCTCGTGGCGGATGACGGTGCGGGCGGGTTTCATGGTGCCCTTGCAGCAGGGGCACTGGAGCGGGTCGCCGCCCCAGACCTTGAGGATGAGGTCACGCCAGAGAGGGCGCATGTCGCGGGCCCTGCGTTTGGGCGGTGCGGGGATGAGGAGGATCTGGGTGGATGTTGGAGGTTTCGAGGGTGGAGGCTCGGGTTTGGGTTTCGGTCGTCGGATGATGCGGTTCGGAATGGGGGAGATTTGGCCGCGGGATTTGTTGGAGTAGACGCCGTAGTAGCGGACGGTTTGCTGTCCCTTGGGCGGGAGGTGGAGGAGGGCGGCGGCGATGAAGTCGGGAGCCTTGAAGATCTCGAAGTTGCGCTTGGTGGTGTGGTGGCGTTTGGAGCGGTAGATGACGGTCTTGCTTGTGGCGTTCCAGGTCATCTTCTGTAGCGAGTCGCGTATAAAGGCTTCGCCTCACGCGATTTTTCATTGAGTGAACGAACTGTTAAACGTCGTCCGGCGTTGTCGTGGGCGGGGACGGGTTGTTCGCCGCCGTGGTGGATGGAGAAACCGGAATGTTTCCAGCCAAGCAGATCGCTCAGCTTGCGCTCGCTGATGAGTTTCTTTTTTTTGGGGTCAGGAGTCGCATTGCAACATTTCTCCTGCGAAGGTTGAAGGAACGGAGGTTGTGCCTACCGGAACGGTCAGGACAAGCCGCTGTTTGTCCACAAACTCCTCTGCCAAGAAACCGTCGAGGAGCGGATCCATAGACTCCAGCAGGAAAAAGCGAAGCTCGCCGAGGGGTTGCTCGCGGACGCGGATGTGGTCCGAAAACTCGATGCGACGATGATTCAGGAGTTGCTGGGATGAGCCAACAATCTGTCCCCGGCCAAGAGCGGAGCTTCCGAGATGAGGTAGCGTCGGCTCCGCCTCCAACGCGACTACGATCTCATGCGCGCCGAACGCGAGAATGGCGAACGGATCCAACACGAAGTCCATTCGCATGCCGCGTGAGTTGCTGAAAATAAATGGGGTCAGTCCTTGAAATTCAATATTTATTCTGAAGGCGGACATATACAGTGATTAGTTTGCAGATTCTCAACCCTCTATCGACACCTCAATATTGGCGTCGCAGCCTGGGCACGTGTTATCTCCTGCACTAAGTGACGACACGGGAATTCCTGTCTGGCAACGTGGGCATTCCACTAAGTCTTCAGCCTTTTGAGCTGCCGCCGGTAATTCTGACTCAGGCTCAGATTCTGGGACAACTTGATCCACAGGTCTCTCTGTGGCCGACGCGGCAAGCATTTCAGCGACCGCTTCATCTGGATCACGGATGACCTTTTCGCTCTGCTGCTGCTCGAGCACCTTAGATTCACGGTGTTCAAGCGCCTCGGATTTCATCGTCCATTTCGCCTCAATGCCGATTTTATCGAGCGCTTCTTTGATTTGAGTGATGCCCACTTTGAAGAACTCTTTACGGGGGTTCACCTTGTTCATCTGAAAGTCAGTGAATACGTGGTGAAGCGTATTTTCCAACTTTGGAGCATCTTCGTTGTAGATCATCGCGTGCACATCGAAACCAAACGGCACACTGGCATCTCCCAGCTCTTTAACGCGGTCAATCGGCTCAAGCCTGCGCGTTAGACCAATTTTGAAAACATCATCACCAAACGACCCTATGTTAGAGATGACATACACATGGCCACTGCGAGTTTGCTGGGCCATAGAAAGCGCTCGCTGGTTCTTCTCCTCAGCCTCTTTCCATTTTTGCTCCAGATCTTGGATTTTTGATTCGTATTCTGCCCGCTCTTCTTCGCTTGCCTCTTGCAACTTGGATCGCGCTTCAGCCATCAGTTTTTCGAGAAGCTTCTCTTCTTTTTGGGCTTCTTTGATGGCCTTTTCGTATTCTCGGCGGGCTTTTTCCTCCTCGCGCATCTCCTGCTTAATTTGCCTCTGCTCCTCGCGTTCCTGCTCCTTTAGTTCGGTAACGGCCACTGCCCATTTCAATTCAGTGAGCCTAGCATCCAGATACTCGATTCGGATTCGAGCGTTGCGGAATGCCTCGCCGTGATTATTGACCATTTGGTAAGCGTCCTGGATCTCTTGTCTCAGCTTCCCGAAGTTGTCCCTCTTAACTTTTGAAAGGGTGGATTCCACCTTTCCATTGAAAGCATCCAACACGAAACGGATTGCTGTCTGCTTCCTATCAGTTTGAGCATAGTCGCATTCTGCAGCGAGCCCCAGCTTGACCATCCTTTTGACGTTGTCTCTGGCTATCTCGAGGTCTTCGCCTGCTTCTTTGTGGGAATATTCCTCAGCCAAGTCGTCAAGCGCAGCATGGTTGGGCACTAGATATTCGTCACCATAACCATCGATGGAGTTTTTGATGGCTTTCACCATCTGGTTCAGTTTTTCCGAATCGCGCAACGCCTTGTAGGCATCACCAGCGGTTTCTTCAGCCCGTTGCTCTGCTGACTTCAGGATTCGAGCTGACTCCAAATTGGCCTTATCTTTCGCTGCCAAGATCGTTTCCGAAGCTTTTTTCTTTGCCTCGCTGACCTCTGCTTCCGCATCTTTGAGATGTGACTCTTGCAACTTGATTGCCCCTTCTAATCGCACAGTCTCTTGGTCCAGATCGTGGATACCTTCATATTTGGAAAGCCTTTCAAGGTTCTGTGACGACGCATGGAGGTCATGGCTCAGCTGGGCGATCGTTTCCTGACCCTTCTTGACGAGTTTATCGTATTTTAACTTTTGGATTAAGTGATAAACGCCCCCGGCAGCAAGCAGGAGTAAAAAGAGCCATGCGAAGAATTCACTCATAGTTGATAATCATTTTAGGGGTCAGGAGTCGCATTGCAACATTTTCCCAGCAAAGCACTACTGAGGATAGGCGCAAAACAACCGTATTCGAGGCCAGGTGCTGCATCGCGACATTTTCCCCGGTTTCGCCTGTCGGTGGAACGGGCAGGAAGATCGGATCGGGCAAGTATCGCAAGCCCTACGCGGGGA
>CAJJBR010000058.1 GCA_905182475.1 Akkermansiaceae bacterium
TGGCCGTGGCTGAGGTCTTCGGTGATGAGTTCTTTGGCACCACTGGATTGGGCGGCGGCGAGGATCATGGAATCCCAGAGGGAGTGTTGCCAGCGTTTCTGAAGGGAGAGGCCGAGGCGGAAGAGGGCGAGGGAATTGTCGATGACAGGCCACAGGCAGAAGTCCCCGAGCAGGGCGATGGACTCGTCGAGGGTGCGTCCGCTTTTGATGAAGTTCACGTGGAATTCCTGGAGCACCTGCACGCTGATCGCGGTGCATCCCGGCTCCAGCCAGGCACGCTCGAGCAGGGAGGTGGCGGTGGCGCGTTTCTCCGGCGCATCGAGGTCGTAGGCGTAAAGAAGAATGTTCGTATCCAGAAAGAACTCAACGGCCATGGCTTTCCTCCCGGGTCATGGGCTTTCCTCCAAGATGGTAGCCCTGCCGAAGCCGAGCGAGCGCACCGGAGGGATCGGGATCGCTCCGCTGGTTTTTCAAAACCATTTCCAAACCCTCGATCACCAGGTTCTTGATCGTCGTCCGCCGCCGCACAGCCTCGATCTTGGTCTGATCCAGCAAGCGGTCAGGCAAATCAATGGTGGTTTTCATGATACCCATAAATACGTGAATATGGGTGCGATGTCAATCCTGCCCAGAGTTTGTGCAGGGCATCTATCGATCAGTTATCGAACCGAAGCAGATGAACGCTACGATTCATGGCAATCCCGCCCATGGATCATGTCGGCCCATCCCTCAGATCTCGGAGGTGTTCACCATCCAATCGCCTTCTGGCAGGCCGGTGCCGAAGACGGTGGCGTTTGCGATGGTTGTGGAATGGCCGGCGCGGGTTGCGCGTCGCTCCCTCGCCGAAGAGTCCTCCAAAGTGACCGTGGTTCTCATGAAAGCATCATGATGCTTTTTTCCTGCGATCAAGATGTCTATTCAGTGAGGAATGCGTGTTGACGGACATCCTGAGCAGAAATATGGTTACCCATATGAAGACAACCATAGAGATTGCTGATTCTCTTCTTCTGCGGGCAAAGGCTAGGGCGAGAGAGAAGAAGATGACACTGCGCTCGTTGATCGAGGAGTCTTTGGCGGCGACCTTGGATCAACCACTGGTGACATCGAAGATCCGCCCAGTAACTTTCAAGGGAAACGGACTGAGCAGGGATTTCCAAGGCGCCTCATGGGACAAAATCCGAGATAAAATCTACCGATGATCGCGGTTGATACGAACATTCTGGTTTCCGCACATCGGGAAGATTCCCCTTGGCATGGTAAGGCTAAGAGGAAAGTGACCAAACTGGCGAACTCCGGAAAGCCGTGGGCGATCACTTGGCCGAGCGTACACGAATTCCTAGCGATCGTGACGCATCCGAAAATCTACGATCCTCCAACTCCCATGCCGACCGCGCTTGCGGCAATCAAGGCCTGGCAGGGCAGTCCGAATCTACGTTTTCTCGGGGAGGGACCGGGGTATTTCGAAAAGATATCAACACTAGCAACCAACGGAATGATCCGTGGGCCGAAGATTCATGATGCACGAATTGCCGCGATCTGCATCCACCACGGCGTGAAGAAGCTTTGGACAGCGGATCGGAATTTTTCGTCGTTCCCGGAACTCTCTTGCGAGAATCCGCTGGTGTGAGGCTGGCTGTGGAACACCGCCTTGGCTCATGCCGTGATACACTGCAGCTCCTTACGAAGGCAGTGGAAACGCCCGGTTCAAGGCGAAGACCTTGTCGCGGATGGCGTGAAGCTTTTCCACATTGGTGTGGTCGGCGAGGGCTTCGGCGATGAAGTCGGCAACTTTTTCGACATCGGCTTCCTTCATGCCGCGCGTGGTAACCGCTGGAGTGCCGATGCGGATGCCGGAGGGTTTCATCGGGCTGCCGGTATCGAAGGGGATTCCGTTTTTGTTGACGGTGATTCCCGCTTCATCGAGGGCGAGAGAGGCCTCAGAGCCGTTGACGCCTTTAGCGCGGAGATCGACGAGCATGACGTGGTTGTCGGTGCCGCCGGAGCAAACGCGGAAACCGTGATGAGTTAGGCGCGCGGCGATCGCTTGGGCGTTTTTCACGACCTGCTCCTGGTATTCTTTGAAGCCGGGTTGGAGCGCCTCGAGGAAGCAGGTGGCCTTTGCGGCGATGACGTGCATGAGCGGGCCGCCCTGGATGCCAGGGAAAACTTGGGAATCGATTTTCTTCGCGAACTCCGCTTTGCACAGGATGATGCCGCCGCGTGGGCCGCGCAGGGATTTGTGGGTGGTGGAGGTTACGAAATCAGCGTGAGGGATGGGGCTAGGATGGACTCCTGTAGCGACGAGTCCGGCGATGTGCGCCATATCGACAAACAGGTAGGCGCCAACTTCACGGGCAAGTTTGCCCATACGCTCAAAGTCGATAACGCGTGAGTAAGCGGACGCGCCGACGGTGATCAGTGCGGGCTTGAGTTCGCGGGCGGTTTTTTCCAACTCCGCGTAATCGATGCGCTCGTCGTCAGGTGAGACACCATAGTGAGTCACATCATAGAAACGCCCGGAGAAGTTCGCTTTGTGGCCGTGGGTGAGGTGGCCGCCGTGGGCGAGATCCATGGTGAAAATCTTGTCGCCGGGCTTGAGCACGGAGAAGTAGACGGCGGTGTTTGCCTGGGAGCCGGAGTGCGGCTGGACGTTTGCGTGTTCGGCTCCGAAAAGCTCTTTGGCGCGCTCGATGGCCAGCTTTTCTGCGATATCGACGTATTCGCAGCCGCCATACCAGCGCTTCCCGGGGTAGCCCTCGGCGTATTTATTCGTGAGCAGCGAGCCCTGCGCTTCCATGACGGCTGGTGAGGCGAAGTTTTCCGAAGCGATCAACTCGACGTGGTTCCTCTGGCGGTGCTCCTCGCCGACGATGGCTTCGTAAAGATCCGGATCGGAAACGGCGATGGCGCTGCCGGAAGATTTGCAGACGCGGAGCTCATGACGGCCGCCCTCGAATTCGGTGGCGAGGAAGGCCGAGACCATTTCCTTCGCGGTATCGAGATCCGTGTATTTTCCGCTCAGGCAAAGGACGTTTGCATCGTTGTGTTGGCGGGTGATGATCGTTTCCTCCACCGTGCGGATGTTGACCGCGCGAACGTGGGTGAAGCGGTTTGCCGAGATGCTCATGCCGACCCCCGAGGTGCAGGCGAGGATGCCGAAATCGAAGGTACCGTCCGCGACGTTCCGGGAAACGATGTTCGCATAGTCCGCGTAGTCCACGGAATCCGGGGTGTGGGTGCCGAAGTCTTCGACCTCATGCCCGGCTTCCCGGAGATGGGCTACAACTGCGTTCTTCATTTCAAAGGCGCCATGATCGGCGCCGACGGCGATGCGGATTGGGGAATTGCTCATTGCTACAGGAAAGTCTGCGCATTGAACGCCGGGGATGAGAGAATGGAAACCGGAAATTTGCGGAAAATGATCTTCACCCACCAAGGTAGCTCATCTCCGCCTTTTTCATCTCCACCTTGCCACGTAATTCCGAATACCGATCTTCCCGCGCACCCCAAATTGCTGAAATTGCGCGGGTAATCGTCCTATCGCCTCCGCCACTGCGGAGAATGACCCGGACATCTTGCCCGTGCTCAGCAAACAGGCAGGTGAAAAGTTTCCCATCGGCAGAGACACGCATTCGCTGGCAATCGACACAAAACGGCGCACTAACCGAACGGATCAGGCCGATCTCGCGCTCGCTGCCCGCGTGCTTCCAGTTCACAGCCACCTCGCCCCGGTAGGCGGGATCACGTGGTTCGAGTTCGAATTCCGTCCCGAGGATATCCAGAATTTCAGCTCCGGTAACGACTTCCGACATGTTCCAGCCATTGGTTTCGCCCACGTCCATGTATTCGATGAAACGCAGATCCACGTCCGTTTCGCGCGCCCATCTGGCGAGCGGGAGAATCTGCCCTTGGTTCACGCCGCGCTGGATCACGGCGTTCACTTTGATTGGCAGGCCGAAGTTTTTCGCAGCCATGATCCCGGAAATCACCCGCTCCACCTTCGCGCCGGTGCCGTTCATTTTCGCAAAAATTTCCGGGTCCAGAGAATCTAGGGAAACGGTCACGCGGTTCATACCAGCAAGGGCAAGCTCCTCCGCGTGATGTGCGAGTAGCGCCCCGTTGGTAGTCATCGCGAGGTCTTCTACTCCCTCCGTTGCAGCGATCATCGCAACCAGATCCGCGATCCCCCGACGCAGCAGCGGTTCACCTCCCGTAAGCCTGATTTTCCCCACGCCCATTGGCACCGTGATCTTCACCAGCCTCACAATTTCCTCAAAACTCAGTAGGTCATCCTTCGGCAAAAAGGCGTAGCCCGGCCCAAACACCTCCGCAGGCATGCAATAGCGGCAGCGGAAATTGCAACGATCCGTCACCGAGATCCGCAGATCCCGCATTCCCCTTCCCAGCCTGTCCCTTGGTTCCATCGATTCCTGCAAAGCACAAAATGTTCCCATTTTCCCGGGGGAACTCAACATCTTTCATCACCTGCAACCAAGCCAAGCCAAGCCAAGCCATCTACCATTGGATTATTAACCACAATGGGAGCGCAGCGGACATGGAGGAACTTTATCCTGCCAATTCCATTCCTCAAATTACGCGGATCCGGGACGATGAAAACCTCAGAGCTTAAAGGATTTGTGAGTTTCCCGAAAACTCTTATCGGAATTTTTAGAATCATTTCTTCCATCTGCGTTTTCTATGCCCTCGGGTGCATCTGCGTAATCTGTGGTCAAAATCTTCATCATCTATGGCGGACGATCCAAATAAAAATGCCATGGTCGCTCAGCGCCATCCATTGACACCCATAGATACGTTTGATAATCAAAGCCCATGGAGAATGTCGAAATGACCAAGGAATGGTTCGTAACCCACGAGGGAAAACAGTTCGGCCCCGTCTCCATCGACGATCTGAAATTCGAAGCCGAGCAAGGCAAGCTCAACCCCCGCCTCGACATGGTCTGGCGAAAAGACATGGACGATTGGATTCCTGCTGGAGATCTGAAAGGCCTTTTCGATATAGACGAAGCGGCACAGGCCGAGGAAATAAAGAAGGCGAGTCCCCAGGTTATGGGCGTCGCTCCCGAGGTGAGCGAAAAAGAAAAGCTACGGCTTCAGGGAAAATGGGGCGGGAGCAGCCGCGCCACCTACCTTTGCGTATCCTTCCTACTCCCGCTCCTGCTGATCGCTGCGATCAGCGTGGCGGGTATCCTTCTCAAGGGAAAAGTGGACGAAAACATCATCGCTCTGGCCGGTGGCGGAGTGATGCTCATCTTTGCGATCTTTGCCCTAGTAGTTACAATCAATCGCTTCACCAACCTTGCAATGACACGCTGGTGGTTCCTGAGCCTCTTCGTTCCCATCCTTAGCCTTTGGACCTATTATCGGCTACTCGCCTGCCCCGCCGGATACGCGGAGCACAAGAAGCTCGACGGCTTCGGTTGGTTGCTTTCGATTATCTACTGGCTGTTCGTGTTGATAGCGATCGCCCTCTTCGCCGCAACAATCTACGCATTCTCCCAAGCACAGCCTGATCCGGAATCTCTCAAAACAACGGGAGATTTCCTTGAGATTCTGAAGAAAACTTACGCACCCGAGTGATACAGACATCGAAAGAAACCGATGAAAAAATCGCAGGGGCACGCAGGGCTGCGAAATCCTCGGACGAAGCGCTTGTCCCCACAGAATTCTGGTGCCTGCACGGCGCGGTCGGCGCGGCATCCGACTGGCGCGCGCTAGGAAAAGGCTTGGCGGAAATCGGTGCCTCCACCCGTGCAGTCGATCTCTGGCGCTTCCTCCAATGCGAAAGCGTTTCCATGCCAGACTTCGGAAAACGCCTCAATGCAGATTCCCAGGGCGAAGTCTCGCGCGGACAGAAACGCATCCTGTTCGGCTATTCCATGGGCGGGCGGCTCGCCCTCCACGCCCTTCTTGAAAAGGGTCCGTGGGATGCCGCAGTGATCATTTCCGCAAACCCCGGTCTCCGCGATCCGGCAGAGATTTCCGCCCGCCGCGCTTCCGATACCGTCTGGGCAACCCAAGCTCTAACCCTCGCATGGGGCGACTTTCTCCAGAAATGGAACTCCCAGCCAATCCTCGGCGGCGCAATGCGCGACGAGCGCGAGGACAAGAAACTCATCCAGCGCCGCCGAGAAATCGCACGCAGCTTCGTCGATTGGTCAGTAACAAACCAACAACCGCTCTGGAACAGGCTCCCGGAAATTCAAATCCCCACCCTCTGGATCGCCGGGGAAACGGATACGAAATACCGCGCCATCGCGGAAGAGGCCGTCGCCCTCCTGCCAAACGCAACCCTCGCTATCGCTCCAAACGCCGGCCATCGAGTGCCATGGGAGAATGAGGCTTGGTTGCTAGGAGCAATCGAGGAATGGCGCGGTTTTAAGCGAAATCTCGGGGATTTTGTGTCTTCTAGGGAACGCTGACGCCCGCAAAGATGCGTCGTCCTTTGCGGAACGCGGTCATTCTAGGCGGCTGGATTTCGCAGAGGCTTCATCGGTACGGGGTAGTGTGCTCGGGTTCCGCTGCCGCCTAGAAGGACGGCTTTCCTTGCCTTAGCGCTGTCCGATTTATTTCTTGAAACCGTGCCATTCGGAGGAGGTCACAATTTCCTCGAAACTTCCGCCCATCGCTCGATGATAGCGGCAAGCATGAAAGATTCGACCCAAGACAGCATCGCCTTGCTCATTGATGCAGACAACGCGCCGGCGGCGAAGATTGATTTCATTATCTCGGAGCTTGCCAGCCACGGGGTGGTGAACATCCGGCGTGCCTACGGAAACTGGACGAAGCGCGGACTCAGTAGCTGGATCGATGTTCTCCACGGTCACGCGATTCAGCCGATGCAGTCCTTCGATCTGGTGAAAGGCAAGAACGCGACGGACATGTCGCTGCTGATCGATGCGATGGATATCCTCTACACCAAGGACATCCAGACATTCTGCCTGGTTTCCTCCGATAGCGATTTCACCCCGCTGATCCAGCGCCTGCGGGCGGACGGGAAGAAGGTGATCGGCTTCGGCAACCAGAGGACGCCCGAGCCCTTCATCGCGAGCTGCACCCATTTCCTCTACCTCGATGACACCAAGGCGGTCGCGGGATCGAAAAAGACGGAACCCAAACCCGCTTCCAACTCATCGAAACAGCTCAAGAGCAACACCAAGCTGATGAACGCCCTCCGCTCCGCCGTAAATGCTGCGGCGGACGACGACGGCTGGGCGACGCTCGGTCCCGTCGGTTCGCACATCACCAACCAGGGACCCTTCGATCATCGCAGCTACGGCTTCAAGAAGCTCAGCGACCTCTTCGCCGCCATCGACGTTTTCGAAGTCAGCTCAGAAAAAACCGGCAACCAGACCAACTACAGGGTGAGGCTCAGGAAACCCTGAGCATAGGTTTGTGGTTTCGGATCCACTAGTGCTGCGTCACCCTTCGGATTGAAGGATAGAGGCTTTGGAGTTTTATGCGGGCGGCGGCGGTGTCGTCTACATCCCCAAAGGGGATACAGATTTCAGCCCGGGGTTCCTCCTTCGCCACCTCCTTCGCTGAAGCTATGGCGGTCAAGAAGGCTACGGGAGGACAAGTGGCGTAACGCAGTGAAACCTACCCCGGGACAACCGCACCAAAAAATTCCACAACCCCGTTGGGGTTGTGTCCTAGTGGTCTGTCAGATGAAAGATGGTGGATGAGCGAAGACGATTTCTCCCCAAGAGCAAGGCGCAAGGAGGGAGTGAAAGCCACCATCCCCTCTCGCCATCACGTGATAAACGCCTCCCGGATACAGGTGTCTCAACGTTCTCGGCATCTCAGGGCAAGAACGTCCCAGATGCCGGTGGCTAGGAAAATGTTCAAATGAGACACCTGACACAAATGGCACCACAAGAGAACCCCCGCATTCGCCCCGAAATCCCCCCTCGATCTCAACGCCATTCCTCGTAGGTATGAGGTTTGCAGCGCAAGCCCTACAGCGGGACTGTCCCTATGCGATTA
>CAJJBR010000059.1 GCA_905182475.1 Akkermansiaceae bacterium
GTAGCGGGGAACCTTTTTCTCAACGGTCTCGACAAGCCCGTATTTCGAGCCGTCGTCGGTGCGCACTTCTTCGGTGACAATATCATAGCCACAGGTTTTGACCTGTTTGGTCTCGGTGCGGTAGCCCGCGCCGGATGCCGGCATGCCGAACATGGAACAGCAGGAAGAAAAGCCCAGAGAAAGGGCGGCGAGTGTGACAAGGCTAAGGAATTTTTTCATCGGTTTGTTTTTAAGATTTTTCAGAAGAGGCAGCAGCAAGAAGCGGCGGCGAGGGCTGTAACGGTAACAATCGTAAGGGTGGCAATGCGCTGAAACATCGCTTAATCTTATGAAAAGTGTTGATGTTGGCAATAGAATTTTACCTCTTACCGCCCTTCCGCAGTGGCTTACAGGCTGGACTTGGCGGGACCGGCCAAGCATTTTTCAAAAAATGACGGACGCAGAATGGATGGCTATGGCTTTGGAAGAGGCTTGGAAAGGGGTCGGAAAAACCGCCCCGAACCCTCCCGTCGGTGCCGTAATCACGAAGGATGGAGCGCTTCTCGGAAAGGGCTGGCACAGCAAAGCCGGTGCCCCACACGCCGAGGTGAAGGCAATGGCGGATGCGGAAAAACACCATGGCCGCGAAGCGCTTAGAGGCGCGACTGCATTTGTGAGCTTGGAGCCATGCTCGACGGCTGGGCGGACTCCAGCTTGCACGGGCGGGCTGGTGGAGGCCGGAATTTCGCGGGTGATCTATGGCAGCATGGATCCGAATCCCGCGCATGCCGGGGCGGCGGATGCAGTTCTGAAAGCGGCGGGAATAGAGGTGAAGTCCGGAGTTCTGCGCGACCAGTGCGATGAAATCCTGAGGCCGTTTTCCAAGGTCCAGCGCACCGGCCTGCCGTGGGTAATCTGGAAATGCGCGATGTCGCTGGACGGGAAAATCACCAGACCGGAAGGCGAAGGGCAATGGTTGAGCGGCGTGGAATCCCGCGCTGATGTGCAGCTGCTGCGCTCGCAGGTGGATGCGATCGTGACCAGTGGCGAGACGGTGCGACGCGACCTCCCGGCACTGACGATACGCGTCCCGGAGTTTCTGGAAGGCCGCGAACAACCTTGGCGGGTAGTCGTGACTGACAAGCCCGAAACCATGCCAAAGAAAGCCGCAATTTTCTCCGATGAATGGAAGCACAGGACTCTGATCCGGAGTCGGAAAAATCCCGAAGAAATGCTCCGCGCACTCGCAGAAGAGCAAGGCATACTCTCTGTCATGCTCGAAGCCGGTGGAAATTTTTCCGCCGCGATGATCTCCGCCGGACTGGTGGACGAGGTGGTGATTTACTACGCGCCCATACTCTGCGGTAATACCGTTCCGGCCTTAGCAGGAGAGGGGTTTCCGGCATCGGTCGCACTCGAAGGGATTTCCCGTGAAACGTTCGGGAAGGATCTGAGAGTGCGGGGGCTCGTGGCAAAATGAGGAGTTTTCACCGCAGAGACGCGGAGGTCGGAGAGGGCCGCGGAGCTTTGGTTGTTGGATTTTTTCTCGGAAGTTTCATCGTGTTGGCTCCGCGTTCCTTTGCGACCTCAGCGACTCCGCGGTGAAGAAATCATTTCGAGATGAGCGAACCTTTTTTTGAAATTCAAAACGCGAATGTCTGGCGCGGTGACGTGCTCGCCTTGCGCGATCTCGGCCTGTCCCTGCGGATAGACGAAAGCGTCGCCATACTCGGCGCGAATGGTGCGGGGAAAAGCAGTTTGCTCAAGCTGATGACCGGGGAAGTCCGGGCGGAGGCAAGGCCCGGCACGTCCTGCCGAGTCTTCGGAGAAGAGCAGTGGTGCCTTGAAGAATTGCGTCACCGGGTCGGTCTCGTGATGCCGGAGGAGGTCGCAAGGTTTATGCCGGACGAGGTTTCGGTGGACGTGGTGCTTTCCGCATTCCGGGGTGCCTACGGGCGGACGGGCGATATGCGTTTTAAGGCTTCGGAAAAGGAACGAGCGGCCAAAGTGATGGCCGATGTCGGCGTGGCGAATCTGGCGGGCAGGCTCTTCGGGCAACTTTCCTCCGGTGAGAAACGGCGTTTCCTGATCGCTCGCGCCCTCGTCCACCAACCGCAGATTCTCGTGCTCGACGAGCCATCGACTGCCCTCGATTTTGCCGCCCGGCTCGCGATGCTGGAAAGGCTGCGCGCCGTCGCACAAAACGCTGGAACCCTTGTCCTCGTCACCCACGATCCTGGCGAAATCCTCCCGGAAATTAAC
Source organism: Akkermansiaceae bacterium (assembly GCA_905182475.1). Classification (GTDB taxonomy): domain Bacteria; phylum Verrucomicrobiota; class Verrucomicrobiia; order Verrucomicrobiales; family Akkermansiaceae; genus Luteolibacter. Next base: position 2,242 of record CAJJBR010000059.1, read on the forward strand.
CGCGTGATCCTCCTGCAAAACGGTCGTGTAGTCGCCGACGGAGCGAAAAAAGACATCCTTAAATCCGATACCCTCAGCCACATCTACGGCATGGATCTCAAGCTCCGCTGGCTGGAAGGTTGGCCAGTGGTGAGGGCGGTCAAGTAACAGGAGGGGCGAAGGGTGGTTCGCCCCGAGATCCAGGCTTGTGCTATGGGTGGCGAACCACCCATAGCCCCTCCATCCCCAAAGCCGGGGTTGCCGGGCGCTCGGCGAGACGCCCCTCCCTGAGTCCGGCCCTTCCTATTTCTTCGGCACCGGATCATAGCCATGCGTTCCCCATGGATGGCAGCGGAGCAGTCTTCGAAAGGTTAGCCACGTCCCCTTCAAAGCACCGTGGACTTTGATCGCTTCAATCCCGTAGTGGCTACACGTTGGATCGTGACGACAGACCCCATGCCCACCGCTCGCCAGCTTCAGCCAAGGGGAAATGGCGATTTGGTAAAAACGAATCAGCTTGGTAAGAATCCAGGACACGCGGGAGCTTTAAAGTTCAAAACACAAAATTCAACTCTCAAGGAAGAATTGCGTAGCCGCGAACGCAATCTAGGCAGGAACGACCAAATTCTGGCTGGGATTGCAGCAACGCGGATCCTCCGTTGAGGTTCGGTCCTTCCTCCGGGATGCGAGAAAATATATAATTTACTGGAAATCCTGATCGCTTAGACTACGAAAATGTCAAACTGACGTTAGCCGGGGAAGCATCTGGCACGAATCACCCACGTATTATGAAACGAGACCTAAAAAAGTATCCAGGCCTTTACCAAGAAACCAGTAGTGACGGTAGTTCCTCACGATTCCGAATTGTGATTAATCACAACAAAAAAATCATTCAGGAGTATTTCTACTTTGGGGTCAACACGTCAGAACAGGCTGCAGAAAAGGCCGCCATTAAACGCTGGAGAGAGATACGTAAAAAAATCCCGGTTCTGACGAAAAGGAGGTTCAGGGAGATTCTCAGGAAACCTACGGCTTCCGGTATTCCAGGAGTCACCCGTATCACTACGACATCAAAGGGATACGAGTATGAGGTCTGGAAAGCAAGTTGGACGAACCGGAGCGGGAATCGCAAGTCCAAGCAGTTTTCGATCAATAAATATGGAACGAGGGAGGCGAAGCGTCTGGCGATAGAAACTCGCCGAGAGGCGTTAGACAAGATTGGAGCTAGATGACGGTAAATCCTTACCGGAACAACAGCACCGGCACGTGGCAGGTGCGGATGAGAGCCGTCGTGGTGCTACCCAAGATAAACTCGCGGATGCGGGAGTGGCCATAGGCGCCCATGACCAGGAGGTCGATTCCGGCGTCTTTTACTTTTTCGGAGATGACTTCGTCGGGATCTCCGGAGAGCAGTTCGGAGCTAACTGCGTAGCCGACTCCTTTGAGGGCGGTGGCAGCACCGTCAAGAGCGCGCGCGAGATCCGAGCCAGGCTTACCGATGGAGACGATGTGGCACTCGGCGTCTTTCAAAAGAGGGTGAGTGGCTACGTAATCAATGGCTTTCAGCGAACTGTTGCCACCGTCGAAGGCGATGAGAAAACGTTTGACCGGCTTAAACTCGCGGGCTGCGACAAGCACCGGGATTTTCGCAGAGCGAACGACACGCTCCAGGTTGCTGCCGAGGTGGCCTTTGGATAAATCCGCGTGTTCACCGCGTTTCCCGAGAACGACGAGGGCGGCGTCCTTTTCAAACTCCACTACTGTATCCACGAGCGCGCCGTGGCGCTGGGTGGTTTTGACTTCACCATCGATCTGCTTGGCGGCGTCTTTGAGGATCGCACTTCCACGCAGGCGGGCGACGCGGGCGTGGGATTCATCGAGGAGGATGAGCTCTTCCAGTAGCTCGTCGTTTGCTTGGAAGCCAAGGTTTCCGCTAAAATCATGGGAGGCGGGCGCTTCCTCACGTTCGATGACGTGGAGGATGTGCACGGGCAGGTTCAGCCGGGAGCCAGCCCAGGAAGCGTGTTGGTAAATGCTCGGCGAGTAGAGGGAGCCGTCGGTGCAGGCGAGGATGGTGGACATTAGATTTAAAATTTAAGATCTCAGGTTTGAAATTAGATCAGTGTTCGAGCATGCGTTCGAGGGCGCCGGGTTTGTCGTGGGTGCCTAATTTCCCAACTATTGTAGCACTTGCCTCGTTCATACCAAGGATTTCCACCTCCGCGCCTTCCCGGCGGTATTTCAGAACTACTTTATCAAGCGCACCGACCGATGTCAGATCCCAGAAATGGGCGTGCGAAACATCGATCACGACCTTAGAGAGCACTTCCTTGAAATCGAATGCAGCACCAAAGCTATCCGCCGAGGCGAAGAAAATCTGTCCGCGCACGGTGTAAGTCCTCGTATCTCTGGATAGCTCACTCGAGATTCCGAATACTTGGGAAACCTTGTGCGCGAAGAAGATCCCGCTAAGCAAAACACCTACGCCCACACCGATCGCCAGATTGTGCGTGCCCACGACCGTCCCGACCGTCGCAAGCATCACAATACTGGTCATCTTCGGCTGGATTTTCAGGTTCTTGAAAGTTGCCCAGTTGAATGTGCCTATAGAGACCATGATCATCACGGCTACGAGAGCCGCCATCGGGATGTTCCCGACCTGCGTGTTCATCGCGAGCAGTAAAATAAGGAGAACAAGACCCGAGGTCAGCGTAGAGAGTCTGCCTCGACCTCCAGATTTCACATTTATGACGGACTGGCCTATCATCGCACAACCTGCGATGCCACCGAAGAGGCTCGAGGCGATATTGGCGATACCTTGGCCGCGCGCTTCCTTGTTTTTATCACTGGGAGTGTCCGTAAATTCATCAAGAATCTGGGCGGTCATGAGAGATTCCAAAAGCCCGACGACAGAAAAGCTTAGGGAAACGGGTAGAATGATCCACAGCGTCTCCAGCTTCAAGGGAAGGAGTTTCCAACTTTCAAAGTCCAGATAAGGCAGACCGGTGGGCAGGATACCGAGGTCTTTCACCCGGCGGACGTCCATTTCGAAAAAATTCGCGATGATGGAAATCACCACAATGGCGATCAGTGGGGAGGGGACAGCCTTGGTGAGCAGAGGAAGGAGATAGATGATCGCCAGACCACCGGCAACGAGGGGAAACGTCACCCAAGAGCCCATATTCCCGGCAAGAACCAGCTCCTGCGCCTGGGTAATCATATAGAGAACTGCCAGAGCATTTACGAAACCGGTCATCACAGATGCGGAAACGAAGCGCATCACGTTCGCTACATTTACCAGACCAAGAACGATCTGGATGATCCCGGTGAGCATGGAGGCCGCCAACAGATAAGCCAAGCCGTGGTCTTTCACCAAGTCACCGACCAGTAGCGCGATCGCCCCGGTCGATGCGGAAATCATTGCGGAGCGCCCACCGACGAATGCGATGGTAATTGCAATGACCACGGAGGCAAACAGGCAAACCTGCGGGTCTACTCCGGCAATCACCGAGAAAGCAATCGATTCAGGAATTAGCGCGAGGGCAACCACGAGACCTGCTAGCAGATCTGCGCGGACATTCGGGAACCACGAGGAAGTAAGTCGGGAAGGCATGGTGCAGGAGAGGTTGGTGCGGGGCGCGATGAGCCCCGGAAAGAAGGCGCGGAGACTCCGGGCGATACGGCGAAAGGGCAAGCGGTTTTTTGTAGCGGACTCATCCGGGCTCTTCTAATCGTTGTATTGGTTCGAGAAGGTTTCTTTCCGTCCTTTCTCCAAAACTATGAAATTATCCATCCTCTCCTGTTCCCCGGAATGCTACTCGACCCGCCGCCTCGTCGAGGCAGGTAGAAAGCGCGGCCATAAGATCGAAGTGCTTAACACCCTCCGCCTCGCAGGGATCGAGAAAAAAAGAAACCGCAGGACACGAAGTAATACGTTCAGCCTAAGGTTGTCAGAGCGACGCGAAGGCGAGAGGAACCGTGGTTTAGAAACCGCGTGTGCAACGGGAGCGAGTATTTCCGGTAATTTACCGTGGTTGTCGCAATTTCTAAATCGCAGTTCCCTTCTGCTGCGCAGCATAGAGCCCTCTTTCTTCGCGGTGAAAAAACCACGACTCCAACCCTCACGAAAGTGGATTGCTATTTTCCCGAAGATGTATAGTCTTCGCCTTTTTCCGTGTTAAAGACGGAGTTAAAAATGAACACATCCGAAACATTCAACGATCACGTCATGGCCACCTACGGCCGATTCCCACTCACTCTTGTCGAGGGTCATGGCGCGCGCGTACGCGATGATGCCGGGCGTGAATACCTCGATTTCTGCATGGGCATCGCGGCCTGCTCGCTAGGGCATTGCCATCCACGCGTGGTCGATGCAATCCGTGAACAGGCGGGGAAATTATTGCATGTTTCAAATCTGTATTTCACTGATAATCAAGGACTTCTAGCGAAAGAAATCAACCAGAACCATGTCGGCCTTGAGGGAAAAATTTTCTTCTCGAACTCCGGAGCTGAAGCGAATGACGGACTGATCAAATCCGCCCGTCGCTACGGCCATCTGAAGCCCCAGGCAAATGGCAAACCGCGTTTCGAAGTCGTAACCTTCAAGCAATCCTTCCACGGCAGGACACTGGGCAGCATGTCCGCAACTGGCCAGGCGAAGATACAGCAAGGCTTCGATCCATTACTACCAGGTTTCCGCTATCTTCCTTATAACGACGTCGCTGCACTTGAAGACTCCGTGAAAGACGAAACTGTCGCCTTTCTTCTCGAACCCTTGCAGGGCGAGGGTGGGGTGAACGTTGCCTCGAAAGAATTCCTCGAAGCTCTCGCTATCCTCTGCAAAAAACACGACCTGCTCCTGATGTTTGACGAAGTGCAAGCCGGCTTCGGTCGTTGCGGTGAGGCGATGGCCTGGCGCGTGAATGCACCGGACATCGAGCCGGACGGAATTTCCTGGGCGAAGGGAATGGGCGGGGGAGTGCCGATCGGCTGCTTCTGGCTCAACGACCGCGCCGTCGATGAAAAGGGAACCAAGCTTTCCTCACTCATGGGCCCGGGCTCGCATGGCTCCACCTACGGAGGAAATCCGCTGGTTTGCGCCGCATCGCTAGAAACCCTCAGGGAGATCCGCGAGCAGAACCTCGCCAAAAACGCGATCAAAATGGAGGGCAGAATCCGTGCGGAGATCGCCTCATGGAAGCTGCCCGTGGTTACGGAAGTGCGTGGCCTCGGACTCTTGCTGGGCATCGGTCTGAATCCCAATCTAATCCCCGTTTCGGAAGGAGAAACCTGCGCCCTGAAAGTCGTCAAATCTCTGATGGTAAAAGGCCTGTTGCTCGCTCCCGCTGGCCCGGAAACGATACGCCTTCTCCCTCCCCTGAACGTCACAGATGCCGAGATCGATGAAGCCCTCGCCCTTATCAAAGGCGTTCTCTCCGAATTTTTACCAGAACAGATATCATGAAAAACCTACTTTCCATCGAAGAACTCAGCGCAGCCGAAATCGCCGCGCTTGTGACCGACGCCATACGCCTCAAAGCAGAGCGTGGCAACCACTCCGCACAGCCACTTGCCGGACAGACATGGGCAATGATTTTCACCAAATCTTCGACCAGAACACGGGTTTCCTTTGAAGTCGGCGTACGCGAACTGGGCGGCTTCCCGATGTTTCTTTCCGGAAATGATATCCAATTGGGGCGCGGCGAACCGATCAAGGACACTGCACGCGTGCTAGGCAGAATGGTTCACGGCGTGATCATCCGCACCTTTGCGCAACAGGACATCATCGATTTTGCAGAATTTTCCAAACTCCCGGTAATCAACGCACTCACCGATGACGAGCACCCGTGCCAAATCCTCGCCGACCTTTTAACTGTCCAAGAAAAGCTCGGTGGCTGGGAAGGGAAGAAGTTTGCCTTCATTGGAGACGGCTTCTCAAACATGACACGTTCTTGGATGTGGGCTGCGAAAATCTTGAATTTCGAACTTCACGTCGCTTCTCCAAAATCCTGCCAGCCCCCTGCAGAGTTCATCGCTTCTTTGGATTCCGATATGATCACCGTTTCTGACGATCCGATTTCTGCAGTAAAAGGCGCGGATGTCATCAATACCGACGTCTGGCTCTCCATGGGTCAGGAAGACCAAAAGGAGAAGGAAGCAGAATTCGCCGGATACCAACTGGAGTCCGAATTGCTTTCAGGCGCTGCGGAAGGGCACATCGTCCTCCATTGTTTGCCCGCATACCGTGGCAAAGAGATCAGCGAAGAGATTCTCGAAAAGCACGCAGACACGATCTTTCAACAGGCCGAAAACCGCCTTCACGCACAGAAAGCAGTGCTGGTCGCACTTGCCCAAGCCAAATAGACTGCTGGTATGACAACCGAAGATCTGATCGCGAAAGCTTGGGAAGCACGGGAAAAGGCATACGCCCCTTACTCGAAGTTCCAAGTCGGTGCAGCTCTTCTGTCTTCTGATGGTCAGGTATTTCCAGGCTGTAACGTCGAAAATATCTCCTACGGACTCACCAACTGCGCCGAGAGGGTTGCGATCGGAGCTGCAGTTGCGCAGGGCGTGAGAAGCTTTGATCGAGTGGCCGTGGTGGCAGATACCGGAGAGCCGATCTCACCTTGCGGTGCCTGCCGACAGGTTCTAGCAGAGTTTGGGGTGAAAACCATCATCCTAGCAAACAAGCAGGGGAGCGTGGAGTTTTCACTAGAAGAACTGCTTCCTAGAGCTAGCACAGGCATTTTGGATAAAGCCTAGTGTTCCACGTGGAACTTTTCAGACCAATCAGTCCGGGATTGCCTCCCTCGGAAGTCGTGCTAGGATCGCATCCCACAAGATGTTCAGATACCCCAAAGAGTATGATGTGATCGTAATTGGCGCCGGACATGCCGGCGTCGAAGCCGCTTTGGCAGCCGCCCGACTAGGAGCAAAGGTCGCAGTTCTCACACAGAATCTCGATACCGTAGGCCAGATGTCGTGCAACCCAGCCATCGGCGGGCTTGCGAAAGGTCATATGGTGCGCGAAATCGACGCACTCGGGGGCGCCATGGGCATCAATACCGATGCCACCGGCATCCAGTGGCGGATGCTCAATACCTCCAAAGGCCCTTCTGTCCGCGCGCCGCGCGCCCAGTGCGACAAGAAAGCCTACCAGTTCCGCATGAAGATGGAGCTAGAGAAAATGGAAGGAGTAGATCTCCACCAAGGAAATGTAGCCGAGCTCGTTGTCGATGGCGAAGATCGAATCACCGGCATTCGCACCTCACTCGGAATGGAGATTCCCGCAAAATCCGTAATTCTCAGCGCCGGAACCTTCATGCGCGGCCTGATGCATGTCGGCCTGAAGAACGAGAAGGGCGGACGGATGGGGGATGCAACATCCACCGTTTCCGACTCCCTGAAACAGCTCGGGTTCGACGTCGAGCGCTTCAAGACCGGAACACCTTGCCGATTGAACGGGCGCTCCTTGGACTTTTCAAAATGTGAGATCCAACCCGGAGACAGCCCGATCCCTAAATTCAGCTTCATGGCGGATAGGATAGAAAAGGGCAAAAATGACATCTTTACCCTCAATCCTTGGGGTGACCCAAAGTTCCACGTGGAACAAATGCCGTGCTGGATTACCTACACGAACCCGCAAACCCACGAAATCATCGCCGGGAACCTAGATCAATCACCCATGTATAGTGGGGTGATTGAAGGGGTTGGCCCTCGCTACTGCCCATCTATTGAGGACAAGGTCGTTCGTTTCGCAGAGAAGCAACGCCACCAAGTATTCCTAGAGCCGGAAGGCCGCCATACGCTCGAATACTACGTGAACGGCGTCTCCACCTCGCTCCCATACGAAGTTCAGCTCAATTTTCTACGCACCATCCCTGGGCTGGAGAAATGCGAAATCCTCCGTCCCGGCTATGCAGTCGAGTATGATTACTGCCCACCGACCCAGCTTCATCCCACTCTCGAAACGAAGCGGGTAGAGGGACTCTACTTCGCCGGGCAAATCAATGGCACCTCCGGATACGAGGAGGCAGCAGGGCAGGGACTGATCGCTGGTGCAAATGCCGCTCTCAAAGTGCAGGGCAAGCCACCATTTATCCTCGGCCGGGACCAAGCCTATCTCGGAGTGATGATCGATGACCTCGTCACCCGGGGCTGCACCGAGCCCTACCGGATGTTCACCAGCCGTGCGGAATACCGTCTCCTCCTGCGTCAGGATAATGCCGACCTCCGCCTAACCCCACTGGCCGCAAAAATCGGCCTCGCTACCGGAGAACGTGTCGAACGCGTTTCCAAGAAAGCGGCAGAACTCGAACGGGCAGACTCATGGATCCGCAAAACCACCCACGAGGGCTCAAAACTCGACCAATGGTTCCGCCGTAGCGGCAAAGGCTGGCAGACGCTTCCAAACGAAATCCGTAACGAATTTTCAGATGAAACCTGGCCACTGATCGAAACGGATTTCAAATACGAAGGCCACCTTGGAAGGCAGCAAAAGCAGATCGATCGTATGTCCAGACAGGAAGGGAAGGGGATACCGGCGGATCTAGACTTCTCGACAATCCGCGCGCTCAAGAAAGAAGCGCAAGTTCGCTTTTCCGAAATCCGCCCCCGCACAGTTGGGCAAGCGGCAAGGATTCCAGGGATTACTCCCGCAGACATCGCAATCTTGGTCGTATGGCTTGAGAAGAGAGACCGATGCGAAGTTCTTCCCTGAATAAGCAGAAGACCGAAGAATAAGGCTAAAGCCACTCCAAACGAGGGTTTGCAAAGAGACCTAAGGACACTCCTCGGATGATCATTTCTGGCTGGTGATTAAAGGTTTATATAGATTTAATACAGGCTTTTGCATTTTCAATGATTTGCCTGTAAGTCCACAACTCCTTGGAGGGTATAGTAATCCCTATGGCGAACGAAGACCAGCAGCAGTTGAACGGCTCCAGCAAGTTTATTCGAAAATGAAGGAAGAGGTTGGTCGGGTGATCGTCGGCCAGAATGAAGTCGTTGAACAAACGCTCATGGCAATCTTCTGCCGGGGACACGCCCTCCTCGTCGGTATTCCGGGTCTTGCGAAAACCCTTCTCATTTCCACCCTTTCCGAAGCCCTCGAACTCAGCTTCAAGCGCATCCAATTCACTCCCGACCTGATGCCCGCCGACATCACCGGCACCGACGTCCTCGAAGTCGGCCACCGCGGCTTCCGTTTCGTCCACGATCCGCTTTTCGCAAATATGGTTCTCGCAGACGAAATCAACCGGACGCCACCTAAGGCCGCACTTCTTGAGGCGATGCAGGAGCACCACGTCACCGTCGGCGAGCACACACTCAATCTGCCGAAACCCTTCTTCGTTCTCGCGACCCAGAACCCGATCGAGCAGGAGGGCACCTATCCGCTCCCGGAAGCACAGCTCGACCGTTTCCTCTTCAACATCATCGTCGATTCCCGACCGCTGAAGAAGAGCGGGAAATCATCCACCGCGTGACTAGTCCGAGCGACGCCAAGGTCACCCCGTCTCTGAACGCCGAGGAAATCATCCGCCTCCAAGCGTGGTAAAACGCGTTCCTGTTGGCGATCACGTGATCGACTTCGCCGCACGTCTCGCCCGCGCCACCCGCCCGAAGTCGGATGAAGCTCCGGATTTTGTGAAGGAAATGGTCGGCTGGGGCGCCGGGCCACGCGCAGGGATTTCGCTCATCTCCGCCGCCAAGGCCCACACCGTTCTACAAGGCCGCTTCCACGCCACTACCGCAGACGTCGCAGCCGTCGCGAAACCCGTTCTCCGCCATCGCGTGACCACCACCTTTAACGCGGAGGCAGCAGGGATTACCAGGGACTAAATCATCCGCCGCCTCGTAGAGACCTCGCTCCAAAATACGACATCGTAGTCTAAGGCTTTTTCCGGAACCGATTGATGAGCGATGAATTAAAAATGCCGGAGTGCATGCGGCTGCTGCCGCCAGAAATCATGACCGTGATGCCCGCCTCGAGTGGTATGCGCGCAAAAAGATGGTCGGCACACTCAGCGGAAGGCATACGCTTCTGTCGAGTTCGCTGAGCACCGGGAATACACCCCCGGTGACGACCCCAAAAAATCTCGACTGGCGTGTGATGGGAAAAAGCGACCGCTCCGTCATCAAACAATACATCGAAGAAACGAACCTCCGCGCCATCATGGCCGTGGATGTTTCCGGATCGATGGAATACACCGGCGATTACGCCGCGAAGCTCAACGGCAAGCCCCTCTATACGCGAAGCACCTCGCCGCAGCGCTCTCCTATCTTTTCGTGAAACAGGGTGACGGTGCGGGGCTCGTCACTTTCGATAAGGAAGTGAAATCCTTCATCCGCGCGGGTAGCCGTCCTAGCCAGGTGCGCCGCATCCTCGAGGTGCTTCACGAGACGAAGCCCGGCGCCGATACCAAAGTTGCCGATGTGCTCCACGCCGTCGCCGAGAAGGTGCCGAAGCGCGGAATGATCGTCCTCATCAGCGATCTCTTCGATATTCCTAAAGACATCATCGAAGCACTCCACCATTTTGATTTTCGGGGGCACGAACTTGTCGTCGTCCACATGCTCGTGAAGAGGAGCTGACTTTTTCTTTCAAATCATTCCAGCGTTTCAAGGATCTCGAAGGCATCGAAGAAATGCTGCGCATCGATCCCCAGGCCGTCCGCGCCGCATGCCTAGAGCGTCTCCGTGATTTCGTGAAAAGCATCGACGGAGCCTGCGGCAAAATGCGTGCATCAATACCAAGACCCCTTTGCAAGATTCCCTCCTGCGTTACCTCGCCGGGCGGAGAAGATGAATTACTACGTTCCTAGTAGTTAAGAATTTTTATGTTGTTTTTAATCCATGGTTGCTGCTCGGACTGGCCGGGGTCTCCATCCCCATCCTGATCCACTTAGTGCGCCAGCAGGCCGCCAAGCCCGTGGAATGGGGCGCGATGCGTTTCCTCTTCGATACCATTTCCGTCCGCCGCAGGAAAATGGAGTGGGAGGACCTCCTGCTCATGGCCGCCCGCTGCCTGCTCATCGAACTGATCGCGCTCGCCATAGCCCGCCCTTACGTGACGCCGGATTCCTCGGTGCCGTGGCTCTTCGTCCTGCCAGCCGCGCTTTTGGGTATCGCCCTGTTCGGCGGTTCATTCGTGCTCGGCAGCAAGAAAGCCCGCTGGATCGTCCGGGGGATCTCTCTCGCCGTTTTACTTCTTGCCGCCGGTCTGGTGCTGTTTGAAAAATACGTGAATCTCAAGTGCTTCGAAGCATCGGGGCGCAGGGATGTAGCACTCGTCATTGACGCCTCCACATCAATGCAGCTGCGCCGCGATGGGAAGACCGGTTTTGAATACGCGATCGCCGAGGCGAAACGCGTGGTCAACGAGTCCCCGCGAGGTACGGCATTCACAGTAGTTCTCGGAGGCCCAGCTCCCGAGCCAGTAACCGCAGCTCCACTCACCCACCGGGCGGACGTGCTCGGAGTGCTAGACGGCCTCGCACCCGTCGGCGGAACTTTCCGAGCGCATCAAGCCCTTGGCATGGCGACGCTCGCCCTTTCCGAGGGAACCAACGCCTCCAAGGAAATTATCGTCTTCACAGATTCGCAGCGCGCTGGCTGGCGTTTCGACAACCCAGGCGCATGGCGGACATTGGAAACTGCATGGGAAGGACTACCGAACAAACCGAAGCTCATTCTCCGCAGCTTCGGCACCCCAGCAAACTTCCGTAACATCGCCCTCAACAACATCAGCCTTTCGCGCACCATCGTCGGAACCGACCGCGAGGTAGTAATCCGCGCCGAAGTCCAGAACACCGGCGTCCAAGCGGTCACACCCGGACCCGTCTCTTTCGAAGTGGGCGGCACGAAAGTCGACGAAACCCCAATCGGGCTACTTCTCGTGGGGCAGTCGGAAACTATCGAATTCCGCCACAAATTCAAAGAGCCGGGTCCGAAACTCGTCCAGTTCAACATTGATGCGAAGGACGACCTCGAAGGTGACGACCGACTCGACCAGGTGGTCAATGTCCGCTCGAAACTTCCCGTCCTACTTCTTGAAGGAAACCCTTCGGGATCGTTTTTCGAAAGGGCTTCCGGATACTCCGCTCTTGCCCTAGCACCCAGCCAGGCAGTGCTCGAAGGAAAAGCTTCTGGAAAATCTTTTCTCATGGATCCACGGGTGGTGAACGCCACCGCGCTGAGGGAAGAAGACCTCGAACAAGCGGAGGTCGTAATTCTCGCCGATGTGCAACGCCTTCCATCCAGAGTCGCCCGGACTCTCGCCCGGAAAGTTGCACAAGGAATGGGACTGATCACGATTGCTGGACCACGGACGGACCCGGGATTTTACAATGCTTGGGAAGGCTCCGACGGATTCCTCGTTCCCATGGAAATCGGTGAGGAGACAACCGAAGCCACAGGCACCCAACCCGCCCCTTCCACCTTCAACCACGAGGCTCTCAAAATTTTCTCCGGGGAGGGGGATCTCGAAGAAGCAAATATCAACCGTTGGAGGAAAGCCAAACCCCGCGACGAAGCCGCAACCCAAGCCGCAGCATTTAGTAACGGCGATACGCTCATCGCAGCAAGAAACTACGGGAAAGGCCGTACTTTGCTAGTGACCGCAGCACTGGATGCCCGCTCCGGTGGACTCCCTGCAAAACGTTCCTTCGTTCCCTTCATCCACGAACTCACCACCTGGGCAGCCGGTCGCGGCGCGGATCTAAATGTCGATGCATCATGGAACCCAAGCATCGCCCTCAACAGTTCCGGTGGCGGACTTCTTGGCGAGTATTTCAGAGGGAATTACGAGAAGAAAAAAAGCAAATCCTTCAAGCGGGTCGATGGAGCAATCGACTTTGACTGGGGTGGCGGCGCACCTTTCAAAGGAATGGCCAGCGACAAGTTTTTCGTGCGGTGGACAGGTCGGATCATCGCACCGGTGAGCGGACAATACCGCTTCTCCACATCCGTGGACGACAACATCACAGTGAAAATCAAAGGCAGGGCCGAAATGCGCTCCAGCCAAGGCGAGCACGACCTCGGCGATGTCGCCCTGGAAGCAGCTAAGCCACAGGATATCACCATCAGCTACACGGAGGAAAGCGGAGAAGCCGTGGTGAAACTTTACTGGACTCCACCCGGCGGGACCAAAGAAATCATACCCGCATCCGCATTCATTCCCGGGGAAGGGGAGTATAGTGAACCGCTTGCCGTAACCGATCCGCGCGGCGCACAACGCAAGGCCACACTCCGCCACGGGCGGCGTGGAGAAGAGCTTGTAGTAGACGGTTCGGCTATCCCCGGCGTCTATCTCATCTTGATCAACGAGGATTTAAACAAACAGTTTCCCGACATCACAGACGGACGCCTACCGCTGGTCGTGAACCGTGATGCGGACGAATCAGGCTTCGAAGAAATGCAGGAAGACGACCTCGCATTGGTGCGCAGCGCCATCGATCTCATCCTCCCGACCAACGTCCAAGACATCCTCGCAGTGATGGATGGGAAAGGCTTCGGTCGGGAAATCTGGAAGCTGCTGGCAGTCGCCGCGCTGATCCTTTTCATCATGGAGAGCATACTTGCAAGATGGGTTGCACGCTCGCGCCGCGTCGCTGAAGACGTGCGTGTCGAGTTCGGTGAGGAAACTTCTTTCGCAGGAGGTGCCCGGTGAAAATGGTAAATCAGATCCTTCGCCCCATCCTAATTTTTGTGGGACTACTACTCCTGATTGTCGGGCTATCAAAAATCGTCCGCATCGCTCCGGACTGGACGCCGTGGGTCATCGCCCTGGTCGGTGCCATTATCGCAGAAGCCCTAATCCGCCTTTACAACTACGAGTCCCGCGCCGTCACCCCACAACGCGCGAAAATGCTAATCGCCCTCCGGCTGGCTGCTCTTGCCGTCCTCGGTTTTATCCTGATCGAGCCGGCCTGGGTGCGGAAGGTGAAGCGCGAGATCGAGCGGGAAGTCATCATTCTCATCGACGATTCCGCGTCCATGGGACTCATCGATGACGGCCAAAAAAAATCCCGTTCGGAAATTGGAGCCGCTGCTCTTGAAGCATCGAAACTGGAAGAGACTCAAAGGCCGCCTCCGTGTCCGCACACAACGCACCGCACGCTCTGTAAAAATTGATGACGAATCCGCAGGTCAGGGCTGCGAAGATTCCACCGACCTTGCCGCCGCTCTCGATACGATCCTCGAACAGGTTCCACCCGAAGAACTCGCTGGTGTCGTGATGCTCACCGACGGTCGCCACAACCGCCCGACCCGTGTGGAAGACAGCGCCCGCCGTTTCGGAATTCTCGATGCCCCCGTTGGAATGGTTGCCATCGGTTCCAAGGTTCCACCGAAAGATGCTTCCATCCTTTCCATCAACGCACCGGAAGCGATCCACCTCGGAGATAGGATGCGCGTGACCGTTGAAACCCTGTTCCAAGGCTATAAGGGCAGAACCGCGAAAGTGACCCTTTTCCAAGGCGACAAATCCCTCGAAACCCGCGAGGTGCAGATCCCGCAGGAAACTCACCGTGAAGAAATCCGCTTCGCGCAGGTTCCCGAAGAAGGCGGAGTGAATGAGTACCGCCTCGAGGTTTCTGGCCTCGAGGGCGAGCGCTTCGACAACAACAACTCGTGGGAGTTCGAAACATCCATCACCGACGCCCGTACCCACGTCCTCATCGTCGAAGGTTATCCGCGCTGGGAATTCCGCTACCTGCGGAACCTCTTCTACGGCCGAGACAAATCCATCCACCTCCAGCACGTCCTTCTGAATCCCGACAAAATTGCCAACCAGAACGACCCCGCAATCCTCGCCTCCGCTGACCGCCCCTTCGGCGATGCCCGCGCGACCCGCCTTCCGGAAACGGAAGCCGATTGGCGGAAGTTCGACGTGATCATCATCGGCGATGTCGATTCCTCTGCAATCAACGCGCAGCAATGGGAAATTATTTCCCGCTGTGTAAACGACCGAGCCGCAATGCTTGTGATGATCTCGGGACCACGCTTCATGCCACACGGCCTCTCAAATAATTTTGCCCAGGATCTTGTCCCTGCAGAAATGGATTGGGGGAAACGCACTTACTTCCAAAACGCCGACCGGCCGTTCCGCTTTGGCCTCACCGCCGAGGAATTGCGCCACGCTATCACCCAGCAAAGCATGGGCGAGACTGCGAACGCACAGGTCTGGAGCCAGTTTCCCGATATCACCTGGCGGCATCCGGTGAAGTCG
>CAJJBR010000060.1 GCA_905182475.1 Akkermansiaceae bacterium
TTGTGATTTGTGATTTGTGATTTGTGATTTGTGATTTGGAGCTTCCGGAAACGGCGGAATTTCAGCTTTGAATTTTAGGTCTTCCTCGCTGCAGGCGAGATGCAACAACAGCATGGGGCTCTAGCCTCATGGACTACCCAAACCAAGCCCATGCGTGCTGAATGCACGCGGGAAATGCGCAACCATCCACCGTGCCTACAGCACGGGCATTGCCTGGAACATGGTTCATGGGGCTCAAGCCCCATGCTGTTGTTGCGCCCTGCCTACAGCAGATTTTTCACAAGAGGTGAAGCGCAGCGGTATATCAGGGAACGCTCTTTCCCACTCTCCCGCCCCGCAACCCGGGGCGGGCACCGCTGAAATCATGACCCGCCGGCTTGAAACCGCAGTCGGCAAGACCCTCTACAAACTACGGAAGTGTTGGGCTTCCGGAGATTATCGATGAGAGGGGAAGAAAAAGCGAACGTCGAATGGGGCCTCGTCGGACTCAGTGCGAACGTGAAGAGGCTTCACAAACTCGACATGGTCTAACGGCCTGAAGGTCGCTTGTTTCCCGCGAGGAGGGAGAGAGGGAGAGAGGGGATTGGGCGTTTGTCCACTTTGTCGGGGATGTATTCCCCTTCTTTATATTTGCGGGGGATGGGTGCTTGGGTTGCTGGGCAGCAGAATGCAGTCCCTCCTTGGGGTTTTCTCTGGGTATTGGTTTCGGGAGATACCAAGTTCTGCCTATGATCTCACTGGTAATTATCGTGGAGGCCGCTGAAGGGAAGGCGGAGGATTTTTTAAATTACATCACCGAAGAAGCCGCGGATGTGATAGCACATGAACCGGGGTGTCGCCAGTTCCTCGTTTCACGCAGTAAGGAGGATTCCAACGTATTCACTCTCGCAGAATTCTACGACGACGATGCCGCCCTTGAGCATCATCGGTTGACTCCGCACTTCATACTTTTCCAAGAGCGGGTGCAAGAACATGGGCTCATCGCGAAGAAGACGCCTGTGCAAGGTGAGGTCGTTTTTCCTGTCTGATCTTTTTCCTTACACATCTTCTTCCGCAGCTTTCTTCAGTGCTGCTTCGACGAAGCCAGAGAAGAGGGGGTGCGGGTGGTTCGGCTTGGAGAGGAACTCCGGGTGGAACTGGGCACCGATGTAGAACGGGTGATCCGGAAGCTCGACGATTTCCACTAGGCCCTCTTTCGCTGAAACAGAAGAGATCACGAGTCCGCTGTCCTGGAGTCTGTCCTGGTAGTCGGAGTTTACCTCGTAGCGGTGGCGGTGGCGCTCGTGGATACAATCCTTGTTTCCGTAAAGATCCGCAGCTTTTGTCCCAGTAAAGAGAATGGACTCGCTGGAGCCTAGGCGCATGGTCGCACCCAAGTCTTTCACACCCTTCTGCTCTTCTTGGAGGCAGATGACAGGATGCGGGGTTTCCTTGTTGAACTCGGTGGAGTTGGCTCCCTCTAGCCCGCACATGTTCCGTGCGAATTCGACGGTGGCGATCTGCATGCCGAGGCAGATGCCCAAGTAGGGGATCTTGTTCTCTCGGGCAAATTTTGCAGCCTCGATTTTGCCCTCTACGCCACGGTCACCGAAGCCTCCGGGAACCAGGATGCCATCGACGTCTCCGAATGCCGTTTCCGCGCCGTGATCCTCGATGGCCTCCGCCTCCACCCGCACGATATTCACTTTCGTATCGTGGTGGGCACCTGCGTGGATGAGTGATTCGTAGATGGATTTGTAAGCGTCCTGCAGCTCGATGTATTTCCCGGCTACCGCGATGGTGATTTTGTGCTTCGGGTGGATGATACGTTGGACGAAAGTCTCCCACTTCTCAAGGTTGGGCGAGGGTGTGTGGCCGAGTCCGATTTTGTCCACCACGAGGCGATCGATCTTATCCCGGCGGAGGTCGAGCGGGCATTCGTAAATCGTGTGATCCACATCGCGGAAGGCTACGACGTTCTTTTTCTCTACGTTGCAGAACATCGCGATTTTGCGGCGGTTGTCTTCATCTAGATCGTGCTCGGTGCGGCAGATGATGATGTCCGGTTGGATGCCTAGTTCACGTAGCTTGGCGACGGATTGCTGGGTCGGCTTGGTTTTTACTTCACCGGCAGCCTTGATGAAAGGGAGGAGGGTTACGTGGATGAAGCAGACGTTATCCTTGCCTACCTCAAGTGCGAACTGCCGGAGAGCTTCGATGAAAAGCAGCCCTTCCATATCGCCGACCGTGCCGCCGATTTCCGTGATGAGAACGTCGGTTTTCGGGTTGTCGTTGGTGACCTTGTGCATCCGCTCCTTGATCTCATCAGTCACGTGGGGGATGAACTGCACGGTCTTGCCTAGGTATTCCCCACGCCGCTCTTTTTTGATCACGGAATCGAACACCTGCCCGGAGGTGAGGTTGTTCATTTTTGAAAGCACGCCCGAGGTGAAACGCTCGTAGTGGCCTAGGTCGAGATCGGTCTCCGCTCCGTCGTCTAGCACATACACTTCACCATGCTGGTAGGGAGACATCGTGCCAGGATCGACATTGAGATACGGATCGAACTTCTGCATCAGGGTTTTCAAACCGCGTGCTTCAAGCAGGGTTCCGATGGATGCAGCGGCAAGACCTTTGCCGAGTGAGGAGACGACGCCGCCGGTTACGAAGATGTATTTCATGGAAACTTTAAATTTTAAACTTTAAATCTCAAGGGAGATGCTAAATGGAAAGGAGGCGTTCGATTTCGAGTGCTTGCTCTGGGGTGTCGACTCCGGGGGAGGTGTCGTTGGTGATGAGGACTCGGATGTTAGCTCCGTTTTCTAGGGCGCGGAGCTGTTCTAGGGACTCGGCTTGCTCTAGGGGGGAGGGTGGCCAGGTGACGAAGGTTTCGAGGAAATCGCGGCGGTAGCCGTAGATGCCTTTGTGGCGGAGAACCTGGAGGCCGGGGACGGGGTTGCGGAAGTAGGGCAGGGGGGAGCGGGAAAAGTAGAGGGCGTGGCCGTTCTTTTTCAATACGACTTTTACGACGTTAGGGTCGGCGATAGCGGGATCGGAGGGGGCGAGAGGGTTTGCCGCGGTGACCATGTGCAGCTGGGGATCGTCGATGAGTGCCTGTGCGAGTTCGTCGATGAGGGTGGGGTCGATCAGCGGTTCGTCGCCTTGGATATTGAGAATGTGGGTGGCTCCGGGGATTTGGGAAACTGCTTCAGCAAGGCGGTCGGTGCCGGTTGGGTGGTTGGTGGAGGTCATTACAGCCTTTCCACCGAAGGCTTCGACTGCCTGGAAGATCCGCTCGTCATCGGTGGCAACGAGGATGTCCGAAAGATTTTGCGCCCTTTTGCAACGCTCCCAGACGTGTTGGATGAGGGGTTTTCCGGCGATGAGATGAAGCGGCTTTCCGGGGAAGCGTGTGGAGCCCCAGCGTGCCGGGAGAATGCCGATAATCTGTTGGGTAGGAGCTAGTTTGGACACGCAATTGAATAGGTTGCGCCAACCTACGCAACCCGCAGGCAGATCGACAAGGACGGTTTGCGGGAAAGTTGATTTTAGCTACCTCGTTCCCCCGGCTGCGATGATCTGGTTGAGGCGGGCAATCATTTCTGAGAGTTTCTCCGGATTCTTGGCGGAGACCATGAGCCATGAGCTAGGAGCTAGGAGCTAGGAGCTAGGAGCTAGGAGCTAGGAGCTAGGAGCTAGGAGCTAGGAGCTAGGAGCTAGGAGCTAGGAGCTAGGAGCTAGGAGCTAGGAGCGGATTTCCTCACCACGGCACTTGCAAGTGGGAATTCACTACTGCATATTAGTTACGTGAGGGGTTCCCCACTATTGCGGACATTTTTGATTCTCGTGGTGATTGTCACCTCGGGATTTATTTTCGTGCGCCTGACTGCTGCGCCTAAGCTGGAGGCCGGTAATGCGCCGGATGAGGGTGCCATTTCCGCACCTGTGAATGCCATCGTGGCGAAGGTGTTTCTGACGCTTTCTGGGGAAGCAGTAAAGGTGGCTGTAGAAGGCGTTGCCGGGGCTATAGTTTTCAAGGAAACGTCTAGCGGGAAATACTCGGGAGAGGTGGCGATCGATGGGGAGGCTGCGTTGCTTTTCGTTCTAGTAAGCTGGAAAACTGAGGGGGATGCACACCGCTTCGCGAAGCTGGTGGTTGAGGCACCTGGGAAGGAAACTTTCACCCATGTGTTCGATGCGCCGGGCGACATTGATGATTTTATAGAGCTACCATTTTGAAAGAGGAAACGGAACATGCCAGCCACGATTGCTGCGCGCACCACACCCATCACCATGAGCTGGTGATAGACGGGGTATCCGTGACCTACCGGGATATCGTTGCGCTGGATCGCGTGCAGATGGCGACTTCCTGCGGGAACCGGGTCGCGCTGATCGGGCCGAACGGTGCTGGGAAGTCGACTTTGCTCAAAGCCATCGCCGGGCTGGTTCCGAAATCTGCTGGGGAGATTCGCTGGAGGGGGACTTCCGTGAAGAAATGGTCACGCGAGTTCGCCTACCTGCCGCAGCGGGAGGAGATCGATTGGTCTTTCCCGATCACGGTGCGTGGGCTGGTGGAGATGGGGCGCTATCCGCAGACGGGCTGGTGGAGGAAATTTTCAAAAGAGGATACGGCAGCGGTGGATACTGCATTGGAATCGCTGAACCTCGGAGATCTTCAAGATAGGCAGATTCGCGAGCTTTCCGGCGGGCAACAGCAGCGCGCTTTTTTAGCCCGTGCGCTGGCTCAGGAGGCGCATGTGCTTTTGCTGGATGAGCCTTTCACCGGTCTCGACCGAAACGCGGCCCTTTTGCTAGGCGATCTTCTCGCGAAGCTTGCGGAAGAGGGTAGGCTGGTGATTGCCTCCCACCATGACATGGCAACAGTTCCGGCGCTATTCGACGAGGTGCTGGTGCTCAATACCCAGCAAGTCGCCTTCGGCTCGGTAGATCAGCTCACGCCCGAGCTGATCTTAGAAACTTTCGCAATGCCCGCCTGACCCATGATCCAGGAACTACTCAGCAGCCCCTTTTACCAACGCACCCTAGCTGCGGCGGCGTTTATTGGTTTCACTAATGGTTTCTTCAGCGGCTTCGTGGTTCTGCGCAAAAACGCGCTCTCCGTCTCCGCACTCTCGCACACCATGCTGCCGGGGATCGCGCTGGGGATACTGGTCACCGGTGTGCTCTCGCAGTGGAACGCGTTTTTCGGAGCGATGTTCGCTGCGCTACTCGTCGGTCTCGGGTCGGTAGCTGTCTCTCGTGGGAAACGCGTGGCCGAGGGGACTTCACTAGCTGTATTATATACAGCTGCTTTCGCGGCGGGTGTCGCGATCCTGCCGAAGCTTGAAACTCGCACCGAGCTGGAGCACTGGCTTTTCGGCGATATCCTAGCGGTGGGGAATACGGATCTCTGGATCGCGTTTTCCATCGGCTCCGTGATTCTACTAGTCACGAATCTCTTAATGCGCCCGCTCCTTGTCACACTCTTCGAGCCAAACGTCGCTGCAGCGCAAGGCGTGCCGACCCGCCTGATGCAATACCTCATTTTCGGCATGCTAGTCCTCGCGCTCGTCGCTTCGCTTCAGGCAGTTGGCTGCGTCCTCTCCGTTGGGCTCCTCGTTACTCCGGCGGCGACTGTTTCACTTCTCACTGATAAAACTTCAGCACTTTTTTGGGGCGGCGGCCTGATAGGCGGACTCGGCTCCGTGGCCGCAGTCATCCTCTCCAGTCCACTCGGAATCTCGCCCGGTCCGGCAATTGTGATCCTTTTGGGGATTCTGTTTATTTTAGCCTACCTGTTTAGCCCTAAGTACGGTCTGCTAGTTCCGAAAATGATTTCAAAAAAACATTCATGAATGATCTCCCTGAAAAACTCGCTATTGCCGTGGCCTCCGGCAAACTCATTGAATCCGCGAAAGGCAATATCGACGCCCTCCTCGGCGGTGCTTCTAGCGCCCTCCCGATAAACTCCGTCAAGGAACTCGTAGAGCAGGAAAACTTCGCAGAGCTCAACGACCGTTTCTTCAAAACCCTCGCTTTCGGAACTGGTGGCCTGCGCGGCCGCACCATCGGGCGCAACGTGACCAATACCGAGCAAGGCGCAAGCGGCCCCAATGATAGGCCCGAGTTTCCATGCATCGGTACTGCGACGATGAACTATTACAACGTCTCCCGTGCTGTCCGTGGCCTGATCGCATACGTTAAAACTTTCAAGGGGGAGGGGGGAAAGCCGTCCTTAGCCTTCGCACACGACACCCGCCATTTCTCGAAAAACTTTGCCGATTTCTGCGCGCGCATCTGCGGCGATCTCGGCTGCGATGCCTATGTTTTCGAAGGCCCACGCTCGACCCCGCAGCTTTCCTTCGCCGTCCGCCAGCTCCGCTGCGATGGAGGTGTGGTCATTACTGCCAGCCACAACCCGGCACATGACTGCGGCTTCAAAGCATACTTCAATGACGGCGGCCAGATCGTCGAGCCACACGCCAGCGCGATTATCAAGGAAGTGAATGCGATCACCAGCGAGCGCTACGACCCGGTATCCGACGATGATAGAGGCGAGGTAAAAACCCTCGGCGAGGACTTCGACAAGGAATACATCGAACTTCTCAAAACTCTCCTCCTCCAGCCCGATCTTCTGGAGAAATCCCCGGTTAAAATCGTATTCACCAATCTCCACGGCACCGGCGGGCACATCAATGTCCCGATGCTTCGCGGTCTCGGCTTCGATGTTCTGACCGTCCCCGAACAAGATATCCAGGATGGTCGTTTCCCCACCGTCGATTCACCAAACCCCGAGAACGGGCCGGCACTCGCAATGGCGATCAAGCTCGCCGACCAAGCGAACGCGGATCTTGTCGTAGGCACCGATCCTGATGCTGACCGCATGGGTGTTGCCGTGCGCGATACGGAAGGAAAGATGGTTCTTCTAACAGGGAATCAGATTGGCTCGCTGATGGCATGGTATCGATTGAAAGCCTGCTTCGATCTGGGCTGGCTTACCAATTCAAATCGCACCCGTGGCGTCTTGGTGAAAACCTTCGTCACCACCGAGCTGCAAAGCGCTATCGCGAATTCCTTCGGCGTCTCCGTGGTCGATACCCTCACTGGCTTCAAATACATCGCGGCGAAGCTTAAGAAATACGAGGACGCGATCCCGGCGGATAAGAAGGGCGACTACCGCTCCCTATCCCAGGAGCAGACGCGTAAACTCCGTCTCGAGTTCTCCCGCTTCTTTGTCTTTGGCGGGGAGGAAAGCTACGGTTACCTCGGCTCCGATGCAGTGCGCGACAAGGATGCGAACGGCGCGACCCTCATGTTCGCGGAAGTCGCCGCATATGCGAAGTCGGTCGGGAAAACCCTCACCGGACTGCTCGACGATCTCTTCACCGAGTTCGGATACTTTCTTGAAATCGGTAAGGCTCTGACGATGGAAGGTGCTGACGGTGCCGCCAAAATTCAGGAACTTGCCTCCTCTTATGCGAACAACCCGCCCGAGGAAATTGATGGCTCTGAAGTTACCCGCTTCCGCGATTTTTTCTCACAGGATATCTACGATCAGGAAGGCGATCTGCTGCCGAAGGAAAAGATGCTCTTCTTCGATCTCGCTGACGGTCGTTCCTTCGCCGTCCGCCCCTCCGGCACTGAGCCGAAGATCAAATTTTACCTCTTTGGGAAGGCTTCTGCAGGCGGTGATCTAGTCGCCAACAAGCAAGAGGTTGCCAAGAGCCTCACCACGCTATGGGAGTGGATTGAGGAAGATGCGAAATCGCGTTAGTAACGGAGTGGCGTTCTGGAGGACTTCACTCCGGCTACCGTTTGAAGTCGCCGCGGCATCTTTCCTTGGGGCGGACTTTCTTGCCTACCTTATCGACTGGGTGGGTGTAGAGATATTTCCAGACATCCTCGTAGAGAAATTTCCCGTCCTTGTTTTTCGGTGAGTTGCGGCCTGGAGTGGAGGCGCCGTGGGCTTTTCCGGCGTTGCCTCCGACATCCGTGCTGGTGATCAGGAGGCGGGTGTTTTCGTAGGGCGGTTTTGAATCATCGACATTGACGATGGAACCGAAGTCGTGGAGATCCAGCATCAACCATGAGCGGCAGTAGTGGTGGCCGGGCCAACCGGAATCGAGGGTATGGGTAAAGCCGAAGAAGCGTTCCTCGGGAGTTGCCGAACGGCCTGCCTGCCATTTCTCCGTTTGGTCGCGTGGCCCCGAGAGCATCACCACGCGGGCGACTTTGATATCTTTCGCCAAGCGGGCGGATGTGGTGGAGCCGTGGGAGGCACCGGATAGGATTACCTTTTCCCAATCGAGATCTTTGCTATTGCTAGAAAGGAACTGCTTCCCGTTTCCTTCAGGATTTTTCTTATCGAGGTATTTGACGAATTGGTAGGAGCGTTCCATCAGGCCATCGGGCTTAGCGATATCGATCAGTTTGGTGTGGTCTTCACCAGTCGCTGCTTCCAGACGGATACCCCCGAAATGGTCGTCGTCACCTTCCTTGCGGAGCTTGTCCATCTGGCCAAACCACTCGCGTGGGTAGGTAACTTGGATCGCGTTGTGGCCGTAGGAATTCATCCTCTCGAAAAGCGCCTGCGGCGGAGCCATCAGCCAGATCACCAGTCGACCCGAGGAAGGCACAGAGGTATCGACCATCGCGAGTTGGTTATCGCTGGGTTTGCCTTTCTTGGAGAAGACGTAGCCGATCTCTGGGTATTCTTTCGTCCGCGAATCGATCTCGGAGGCGCGGGCGGTGATTTTGTATTTCTGCCCTTGTGCGATGAGCGGGGAGGCGAGGGCGAGGAGAAGGATCAGGGTTCTCATAGTCAAGGAGCGGGGTCTCTCTGAGCGCCGGAGAAGAATGGAGGTAATGGCTCGAGAAGGGTGCTTGGGTTGCTGGGCAGCAGAATGCAGCCCCACCTTGGTTATCTTCTCTTTCTGGTTCCGCCTTTGGCCGGGCGGGTGGTTTTTTTCTGCGGACCTGATTTTGCAGCGGCCTTCGAAGTCGGCTTCTTTCCACCGCGCACATTCGATTTTACGGCTCTACGTGGAGCGGGGGATTTTCCGGATGGCTTGATGCCAGTCGTCGTCGGGGCACCCGCTACGGCGAAGTCCACGAAACGTTTGACCTTATCGATTGCCACGATGCTGAGAGGAAGTTTCATACCCATCGCGAGGCGGCGACCGTCGGAGGATGTCCAGGCTGAGTTGTGACCTTCGAAGCGCCAGTTGCCGGGGCGGGGTAGGTCTTCGCGTTTCACGACACCTCTTACTCCCATGTCCGGAATTTCGACCATGAGACCCATCTGGCGGACGTCGGTGATTACTCCGTCGAAAGTCTTTTCTTCGCCTGCATTCTTGGATTGATCGGAGAGGGAGAGCAGCTCTAGGTATTCGAGGAGCTTGATCTGTTTCGTCTCGCTTTCGGCTTCGGAGGAAGTGCGTTCGCTATCAGAAATGTGGCGGGCAATATCGCGGAGATCAGCTTGTGAAGGCGTGCGATCCGGGCTCTTCGGAGCATTTTCCAAGAACTTCTGCAGCGAGCGGTGGACGATGAGATCCGCGTATCTACGGATCGGCGAGGTGAAGTGGGTGTAGTCGGTTTTCGCAAGACCGTAGTGGCCCAGCGGTTCGGCGGAGTAGGCGGCGCGCTTGAGAGATTTCAATAGGCCGAGCTTGATCTGATGCTCTTCCGGGGAGCCCTTTGCGGAATCGAGAAGCGCTTGAATGTGGGAGCGATTACTGAGATCGCCGGGTTGGTAGCCGTATTGCTTGGCGCTCTCCGAGTAGTCATCGAGTCGGGATGGATCGGGATCTTCGTGGATGCGGAAAAGGGAAGGTTTTGAGCGCTCCCGCAAGATTTTCGCAACCGCTTGGTTTGCGATAAGCATGCATTCCTCGACAAGTTGGTGGGACTCCGTGTGGACGACGGTGTGCGCATCACAGGCACGGCCATCTTCATCAAGCGTAACTTTGATCTCGGTCATTTCTAGATCGAGCGCGCCGTTTGCGAAGCGATTCTTGCGGAGCAGGGAAGCCATCTTCCATGCCTCTTTCACGGAGCCGGAAAGTGTCGGATCCGATCCTTTCGGTGCGGGCTTGCCTTCGAGGATGGCCTGCGCCTGTTCGTAGGAAAGCTTGGCGCGGGAGTGGATTACCGCATCGATGAATTTCGTATTCACCACGTGCCCGGCCTTATCGATCTCGATCACCGCGCATTTGGTCAGTCGATCTACATCTGGCTTCAGCGAGCAGATTCCGTTGGAAAGTTCTGTCGGTAGCATCGGCAGCACGCGATCTACTAGGTAGGTGGAGTTACCGCGCTCGACTGCTTCCTTATCCATAGGCGAGCCGGGTTTTACGTAGTGGGAAACGTCAGCGATATGCACCTCAAGCAGCCAGCCGCCAGACTTGGTCTTGGCGATGTAGATGGCATCGTCGTGATCCTTCGCGGTTGCGGGGTCGATGGTGATGATGAGTTTCTTGCGGTGATCCTTGCGGCGTGCGATTTCTTCCGCGTCTGGTTCCTCTGGCACGGCGCGGGCTTCGATGAGCACGTCTTCTGGGAAGGAGGTGCGCAGTCCGTAGCGGGCGATGGTGGATAGAATATCCACCCCAGCATCACCCGGCCAGCCAAGTACCTCGATCACGCGACCCGTCGGATCGGAGTTCGGGTTCTCCCAGCTTTCCAGATCCACCACCACCGTCTGACCCGGCTCGGCCGTGGTGTCCCCGATGATGTTGATGCGACCTTCGAGCGCTTTGTCGTCTGTCTCGACATACTTGTAACTTTTCTTGGACCGAAAAATACCCACGATGCGGCCAGAGCGGCGGGAAAGGACTTCTAGCACCTTTCCGCGCATTTCCATGTCGTCAGGAGCCGAACCACGCTGGCGGGGTTTGGAAGTCGGAGCCTGGGCGGAGATGCGCACCATGTCGCCATCGAGGGCGGTCTCGGTTTTGTCGCGCGGGATGAAAATGCGGGAGTGGAGGGTGAAGTCGATTCCTGATTCCTCATTCGCCTCATCACCGATGATGGGGTAGAAAAAAGCGTGGCCGTTCGGCAGGAATTTGATTGAGCCTGTGAGCGAATTCTTTGGAGAAGTGGAGCTGGTAGCAGCTTTCTTAGCTCCGGCCTTTTTGACCTCGGGCTTCTCTACCTTCGTCTTGATCGAGTAGAGGTTCTTCGCGCCGATGTGGATGAGTTTCCCCTCTTCCAGATCGCTGAGTATTCCGCCAAACTCGCCTTTGCGGTCGCCGGGGATATCTAGCTGCTTCGCAATTTGGGTTTTGGAAAATGGTTTGTCCGTGTTTGTCCGGAGTAGTTCGAGAATCTGTTCGCGCATATATAAGAGAATAAAATTGGTGACTCGCTGTCCGAGAGGACGTGTTCGTGTTCTCTTTCCGGCGGTCTTGGGACAGAGACTACGCTGATTCTCCGCCGTGGCAAGAGAGACGTTTAAGGACAAAGGAGGGAGGAGTATTCTGATAAATAGAGAGAATCGATGAAATCGCTGCTTTGGTTTCTAGGTGGTGAAATGCCGCCACTCGTGTCGCAACTAGGGTCATCTGCCAGAATAGCATTGAGGGTTCCTTGGATTTCCCGGAGGGTGTGGGTGAGTGATGGAAGAGCAGGACGAATACAAGTATTGGGCGTTTATCTCGTATTCATCGCGGGATAGGAAGTGGGGGGAGTGGCTGCGCAAGAGGTTGGAAGGTTACGGGCTGCCGAAGGATTTCGTGGGGCTGGAGTTGGCGGATGGGACGAAGCTGCCGAAGAACCTAAGGCCGGTATTCCGCGATCGGGACGAACTGAGCGTGTCTTCTAGTCTTGGGCCTGCGATCGAAAAGGCGCTTGTGGAGAGCCGTTTTCTGATCGTGCTCTGCTCTCCGAACTCGGCGCAATCCGAGTGGGTGGACAAGGAGATCGCGACCTTCATGGGAATGGGGCGTGAGGGAAATGTGTTGGCACTGATTTTGGAGGGGGAGCCGAACTCCGGTGATGTGGTGACGGAGTGTTTCCCTCCATCCATGCGCTATCCGGTGGAGCCGCTGGCGGGAGATCTGCGCCGGGAGGGCGATGGCAAGGAGCGGGGCTTCCTAAAAGTTCTGGCAGCTGATGGCTATGCTGGCAAATATGAGAAGCTTGGCCGGTGACGGTTCTTCGGCGATCAAGCTGGGCACACAGGTGCTGGATGCGAGGGACAGGGATCTGGGAACAGATGCGGAGGATAGCCTCAAGGCTGCGACGGCGCTGGCAGGGTTCCATGGTGGTGCGGGGAACTTCGATGAGTCTGATGCGCTGTTAAAGCGGGTGATCACCATAACGAAAAAGCTGCATGGGGAGAAGGCTAGGCGGACGCTTCGCGCGAGATGGGCTCTCGCCTATTCCTACGATAGGCAACGGAAATTCCAGGAGGCTGCGAGTATCTTGCTGGACGTGATGTGGATCTCCAGCGAGACGCTTGGAGAGGGGGATAAGGATACACTTGGTTGCCAGATCGGCCTAGGCTTTATCTACGAGGGGCAGGGGGATACGAGGTCCGCGATGAGATTTTTCCGAAAGGCAGCACAGGTAGCCAGGGAGGTGCTCGGTCCGGATGACGGGGGGCACTGGCGTATTCCAGTTTGCTCGGAGCGAGACTGATCAAGTATGGGCACTATGGGGAGGCGGAGGAGCTGTATCGCGAGCTGATGGAGGCTAGGATACGTACGGTGGGTAAGAACCAACTGGATACAATCAACGCGATGCAGGGGCTATCGATCGCGCTGGATAAGAGGAAGCAGACCGATAGCTTCCTAGAGTTGATGGGGGAGCTGATCGCCACGCAGATCCAGGTGCTGGGGAGTGACTCCATCAAGGTCTCGATCTCCCAGGAGAGGGTGGCCTTAGCGCTGCTGAAAACCGGGAAGAGCGAACTGGCCTTCAGCTACGCGGAGGAATGTTTCCTACTAAGAAAGCGTGTGCTGGGAATGGATGATATATCGACTCTCAATGCCCTCCAATATGCACAACTGGCAGCCGGCAGGAGCAAGGACTGGGAGCTTGCGGAGAAGTGGGGAACAGAGGCTGTTGAGGCTTTTGAGAAGCTGGAGAATACCCCTGCTGGCAAATACGCGCGGTCGCTATACTGGTTCGCAGTCTGTCAGGCGAAGCTTGATAAGAAAAAAGCCGCTTTGGAATACGCCCGGAAGGCTGCTGCAGTGAGTGTTGATAATAAGGACGAGATACATGGATTGTCTACGATACTGATCGAAGTTTTACGCAAGTAGGCGCACTGACAGCCATGGACGTTATCTTGCAGGGTATAGGGGGTGGGAAGGGTGGTGCAAGAGACAGCTAGGATGGGGATGAGGAGTGCAAAGAGTTTCATAGGGGAAGGTTGTGCAGACCCCGTGTTGGTTAAGCTGAGGGTCAATGGAGTTTGCGTGACGAAATTTTCGCACGAGACTGGACGCGGAGCGCCTGTTGCTCTTTGCTCGGGTGACAGTGAACCAGAAGACGCCCGCCGCCCTCCCAGCAGACCTTGAGATCAAGGACGCCCAGTTGATTTTTAACCGAGTGTGGAAAGGGATGGAAGACTCCATCGGTCGCGAGGAACTGCATTTTCCGAAGGAGCTGATCCTGCTGGGCGGTGCCCCCGGATCGGGTAAGGGGACGAACACGGATTTCATCCGGAAGGTGAGGGGGATTACGGCGCAACCTATCGTGATCAGCCAGCTTCTGGATTCGCCTGAGGCGAAAAAGATCAAGGCAGGCGGCGGCATGGTCGGTGATGAGGAAGTGCTCCGCTTACTTCTTTACGAGCTTCTGAAGCTTGAATTTCGCGATAGTGCGGTGCTGGACGGATTTCCCCGGACAGACGTGCAAGTGGAGTGTCTGAAGATGTTTTACGATCAGATGGTGCTTCTCCGTAGGGAGTTTTCAAGCACTGCTAAGGCACATTTCTTCCGTCAGCCGGTCTTCCATATCATGGTGCTGTTCGTCGATGAGGCGGAGAGTGTTATCCGCCAGTTGAAGCGCGGGGAGGAAACGCTGATCCATAATGCTGAGGTCAAGGAATCCGGGGTTGGCCAGCTCGATGAAGAGCGCGCGACGGATTTCGATTCGGCGCTCGCGAGCAAGCGTTACCAGACCTTTAAGGAAAAGACCTACGATGCACTGGTCTCGCTGAAACAGATCTTCCACTACCACTTTATCAATGCGCAGGCACCCATCGATGTGGTGCAGCAGAATATCATCGGCGAGCTGGAATACCAAAGCTCTTTGGAACTCGATCCGCGCACTTACGATACCCTACGGCACATCCCGCTGGCGGATGAGATTGTCCTCCAGGCGCGTCAGGATCTGGTGAACCGGCTCGATAGCTACCAGGTGGAGTATCCCAAGCTGCTGGTGGAGGTGGTCGATTTCATCCAGGACAAAATGATGCCGGTGATCAGACGCTACGCAGTCACTGGACGTGCGACGGTGAATACCGAGACCACGCTTTTCCACACACCCGTTGCACTGGCAATTCTGATCGACATCTTTTCGGAGCGGGGTTTCCAGGCGATGGTGGATATCCACCGGCAGGAGATTCCAGAGCGTTTCGACATGTCGACCGGAAAGATCGAGACGCGGCTGAAGAAAGTTTACCGGATGACTGTGTTTTTCAGTGGTTCGAAAATCCGTAGGGGGTAATCATCGGATGAATATGTTTACACGGTGTCCAGGAATTCTGGCGGCGGGCGTATTGTATCGGTCACGTATCCAAGCTTTTCAACTGACGGGAAAAACTTCGTTCTCTATCTACGGCTGGGTGGTGGCTCGGGAAGTGCGAATTCCCACTTTTTTATCTGCCGCGATGGCGAGTGAGTATTGAACCGCGAAAAGGGCAGCAAGGTCATCGACAAGAACTGGTCGATCTGAAGCTCACCGAAAAATGAGTCTTCATTGATCCGGCCTTTCATGGGAACTATGTAAGAGCTTCAGCTAGTTTTTCCATTCATCCGTGCACGGATGCTAGCGACCGCCTGAGTTGCGCTTGCATCGCCAGGTTGTTCGACGAGGAATTTCTCGAAGTTTTCGAGCGCTTCTTCATAACGCTCAGCATCTGCCAAGAGCATGCCTTGCTCGTAGAGTGCGATGAGAAAATCGGGGTCTGCGGAAACTGCCTTTGTCAGCGCCACGAGTGCGGCATCTTTTTTTTCCGTGAGCCGGAGCACGTGGCCGAGTGCATAGTTCGCATGTGCGTCGTCGGGTGCTAGTGCGACTGCCTTTTCCG
The DNA here is from genome assembly GCA_905182475.1 of Akkermansiaceae bacterium. Classification (GTDB taxonomy): domain Bacteria; phylum Verrucomicrobiota; class Verrucomicrobiia; order Verrucomicrobiales; family Akkermansiaceae; genus Luteolibacter. The sequence continues at coordinate 15,242 of CAJJBR010000060.1, forward strand.
CAGCTGAGAGGGCGTCCGCAGTGTATTCGCACTGCATCAGGGCAAGGGCTAGGCTGGCGTGGATTTCCGGGCGATCCGGCTCTACCGCGATGGCCGCTTCGTAAAACCCAATGGCTGCCTTGATGTCACCGGAGCCTGCAGCACCGGCGGCTTTCATGAGGAGATCGTCCGCTTCGCCGATTCCCATTTCCTGCAGTTTGGCCGTAGCCTTTGCTGCATCTTCTGTCCGTCCGGCGGCATTCAGGATGATCGCGTAGAGCTGCCAGGTCTGCTTGTCGGAGGGATCTTCCGTGAGGGAGTTTTCGACTGCGGCGAGAGCTTCCTGGATTTTGCCTGACTGGACGGCGTCAATGGCTTTGTTGTAAAATTCGATACTGGGCTTGGACATGTACGGGCGGAGAATATGCGGCGTATGGAGGATTCCAAGACCAGATTTTCACGTCGCAAGTTGGCGATGTGCTATCATGATATTGGACGGCTTACGGCTTTTTGGGAAACGGCTTGTAGAACGGTGAGATTGCCCCTATCATACGAGTTAAAATTTTCGACTTATTTATGCCCAGCGATCATCCTTTCCAAGTGCTCTTCGAAACTTTTGGTAAACTTCCCGATACACATTCGGACGAGGTAAACAAGGAGGCTCGGGAGACAATGAAAGAGTGCCTGAAAGTTCCTTTGGAAAAGCCCGGTCACTGCATTCATCTCAAGGCTCCACGTGCCGGTCACGGCAAGACCCACCTTCTTACCAGACTTCAGTATGAGTTGGGCGGGACGCACGAGTTTATCTCTCTCCACGCGATAGGCGGCAGCCGCATCGATGCCGCCACCGTCCTCGACGATACCCTGCGCCGCCTTGCCCGTGGCTTGCCCGCTGCTGGTGGCCTGACTGTTCTCGATCTCGTCGCACGTCGGCTTTTCTCCTCATCGCTTCAGCCCTTGGTGAACTCAGGCGAGGTGCCTTGCCAAGATCGCGAAGGAGCGATCAACGCCCTCCGCACCCGTCCGATCGAGACCTTCGATTTTCACCATCCCGGTGCCGTAACCGCCCACTGGGCGCGCGATAACTTCGAACTCCTCGGCCCTCGCCTTTCGCTGGAACTCTCCCAAGACTGCGGGCTTTCGCTGCGCGAAGTTTCCTTCTGGGTGGAGGCGCTTTTCCGTTTTTCCGCCACGCCTATCGACAATCCTGGCCGCGTCCGCGCACTTGCCGTGACCGTATTTGAAGATCCCGGCGCGGAGGCCATTGCGCACGAGCGTCTTGTTGCTCTCCTTGGACTTCTTACATCGCTGATGCGTGTCGTCCTCGTCGCGGATGAGATCGAAGGTTTCTCCTCGGATGAGACAGCCGCGCTTCGCTTCGCTTCTTTTATAGGTGCACTCAGGCAATCTGCGGAAAGGGTCGATGTCGTCCTTTCAATCAACGATGATGTCTGGAAGAGCGCCTTCCTGCCGCGCCTCAGTGGAGGACTCGCAGACCGGCTTTCCGAGGTGGTCGTAGAGCTCAAGTCTCTCGACCGCGCAGGGATGATCGCCATTATCGAATCCCGCTCTCCCGGGGATGGCGAAAAATTCCTCGCGGAAATGGAATTCGATACCCTCCCGACCCACGCCCGTGGTTTCATCAAGGAAGCCGGTAGCGCTTGGCACGATGACGCCGAAGCGAATGACCCGGAGCAATCGAAGCCGCATGAAGCTCCTCTTCCTGCATTTTTAATGGAGCCTACGCCCGAGCCAACCCCGGAGCCGATAGCTGAAGAAATTCCACCTTCGACCGCAATCGAGCCATTGCCAGAGCCAGAGCCAGAGCCAGAGCCAGAAAAGCCCGTGGTCGATCCGTTTTCAGGTTACGCCGCTGTAGCTCCTTCTCCGGAAAAAACTACTGAAGCACTCGCCCCCAATTTCTCAACACCCGAGTCTTCGGAAAAGAGCGAGACCCCGCCTCCTGCAGAAGTTCCGGAAAAAAGAAGTTTCTCAGCAGAGGCCGCCATCGCAGCCTTCGCAGCGGCGCCCGAAGTAGCTTCAGCTGTCAGAATGTTTCGTTCGAAAATCTCCTCTGGAAAGGATACTGCCAAGCTCGCCGCCGAGCAAAAAACGCCTCCGTCCTGGCCTTCACCCGAGGTTACTGAATCCACTTTCCAAGCTCCGAAAGAAGGCGCCCCCTCGGCCTTCTCTGATCTTGCCGCCGAGCCCGCGACAGAAGAATCTGCCTCGGCCTTCTCCGCACCTCCCGCTTCTGCGGAAGAGGCTGTCTCCGCTTTCCAAGCACCTCCCGCACCTCCGGAAATTCCGCAGGAATCTCCTCCTGAGGTAAAGGCCGACGAAGCCTGCATCGGCCGCGTGGACGATCTTCTCCGCCAATTCCGCGAACGCTACGGGAAATCCTAGGCGAAAACCTGCCCTCGGGCGTGAATAAACCGATAAAGCCCTTGCTGTTGAGGGTACTTGAGTGCTTATTTCTCGCGAGCCAACGTATGAGTATTTCTACAAAATATGAAGCCCCGGACACCTTGGGGAAAGCTGCCAAAGCCGTGGAATCCTATCAGGAGGAAACGGATGATCTTGTTGGCGAGCGAATGGTACTGAATATGGGGCCTTCCCATCCAGCCACACACGGCGTGCTGCGCCTGATCCTTGAGCTTGATGGCGAGGTGATCCACTCCGCCGATCCTGATGTCGGCTACCTCCACCGTGGGGATGAAAAGATCGCGGAGAACATGCACTACAACCAGTTCGTGCCCTACACGGACCGGCTTGACTACCTCGCACCCCTCGCGAACAACGTCGCCTACGCATGCGCGGTTGAAAAACTCATGGGCTGGGAGCTGCCACCACGCGGTCAGGCAGTCCGCGTCCTCTGCTGTGAACTCGCCCGCATCTCTGCCCACATGCTCGGAGTCGGGGTCTGCGCCATGGACGTCGGCGCGATGACCGTTTTCCTTTATACCTTCACTGAGCGGGAAAAAATCTACAATCTCTGTGAGCAACTCACCGGTGCACGTTTCACCACCTCCTACACCCGCGTTGGTGGCCAAGTTCGTGACATGCCTCCGGGCTTTGACGAGGCAGTCCGCACTTTCCTCGGTGAGTGCGAGGTCGCCATCGTGGAAATCGGCAAGCTCCTCGATAATAACAAAATCTTCCGCGACCGCATGATAGATGTCGGTGTGATTTCCAAGGAATCCGCCATCTCCTACGGCATGACCGGCCCGAACCTGCGTGCCTCTGGTTGCGACCGCGATCTCCGCAAATGCAGCCCGTATCTCGGCTACGAGAAATACGAATTCGACGTGCCTATCGCCGACGAAGGCGATTGCTACGCACGCTACCAGATCCGTATGGAGGAAATGCGCCAGTCGATTTCCATCTGCCGCCAAGTACTCGATACTATGCCGGATGGTCCAGTGAACCTCGCAGATTCCAAGAGCATGCTCCCGGACAAGGAGCGCGTAATGATGTCCATGGAGGAACTCATCCACCACTTTATCGTCTCCACACAAGGCATCGATGCCCCGGAAGGCGAAGTCTATTTTGCAGCAGAGAATCCCAAGGGTGAACTCGGCTTCTACATCCACTCGAAGGGTGGGGGAGTTCCGAACCGCCTGAAGATCCGTAGCCCTTCCTATTGTAACCTTTCCATCGTTTCCAAACTCCTTCCCGGCCACATGGTCTCAGATATCCCCGCCATCCTCGGATCGCTTGACTTTGTAATGGGCGAATGTGACCGTTGATCACGTGAAGGTAATTTAACCCGAACTCAGACTATAATGAAACTTATCACAACTCTCCTGGCAATCTGTATCAGCTCTGCCGCCCACGCAGGATATGAGACATGGACCAGTGCCGACGGACGGACTGCCTCAATGGAACTGGTGAGCGTTGCCGATGCCGACGGAAAAAAAACCGGTAGCTTCCGTATGAGGAGTGGCAAAACGGTGTCATTGGCAGAAAAGGATCTCTCAGGTGAAGACGCGAAACGCCTCGCGGAATGGCAAGATCCCAACGGACCCACGGAGGTCGCTGTCGCCAGTGTGTTCGACGAAGTCCTTGAAGGAAATCTCCTGCGCCTCGACGGCAAGAAGCTGAAGAAGTGCAGCGACTCCACTTACCCGGAAAAATACTACGTGTTTTACTACACCGCTTCGTGGTGTGGCCCGTGCCACGCCTTCACCCCGTCCCTTGTCAAATGGTACAACGATAACAAGAACGCTAACGTTGAAATCGTACTGATCACATCCGATAGGGATGAGAAGGCAATGGAAGGCTACGCCGCCGAAATGAATATGCCATGGCCCCAGCTCAAACTGGCCAAGGCCAAGACCTTCAAGGGCAAGTTCAATCACGGTGTGAGAGGCATCCCTTCCGTCATGGTCTGTGACATCGAAGGCAAGTTGCTCGGCAACTACCGTTCCAACCTCGATGGTCTCACCGAACTCGTAAAGTAAGACTGATACTTACCCATGTCCGTAGCCATCTCACAAGACCTCGCCGCTTCTCCGGAGACTCCGGGAAGCAAGAATTTCCCTCCCTTTTCTACCAGCCTCGAGCTTAATGCCGAGGCCGAAGAACGCATCTCCCACTACAGCGAGAGCAAGCGCTCCGCCGTCCTGCCGCTGCTCCACATCGTCCAGCACAGGTTCGGTTTCATCTCTCCGGAGTCCATCGAATGGGTCGCAAAAAAGCTGGAGCTGGAGCCGATCAAGGTTCTCGAGGTCGTCACCTTCTACCCCGGCTTCCGCCAATACGCTCCTGGAAAATACCACATCCGTGTCTGCCGCACGCTCTCCTGCGCACTAGGTGGTAGCGGTGAGCTAATGGATGATCTCTGCAAGGAATTCGGAATCGACCGCACTTCCGCGGATCCGCATCACCATCCCATCTCCGTTTCCCCCTGCGGGAAATACTCCGTCGAGTTCGCCGAGTGCCTTGCATCTTGCGGCACCGCCCCGGTCTGCCTGGTCAACGACGACTTCCACGAAGCTGTGGACGTAGCGAAGGTGAAGAAGGCCTGTTCCGAGTAGGAGGGCACAAAGAGGGGCTGCATTCTGCTGCCCGGCAACCGTAGTCTTCAGGAAACGGAGGAGCGAACGTTGGTTCGCCACCCGTGGCGCAATCTCGTAACCTGGGGCGAACCAGCGTTCGCCCCTCGTGCGCAGCGAAGCAGCGTCCTCTTGCTGGGTGGGAGACCTAGCCCATTGGTAGCCGTTGTGCCGATGAGAAGTTGAAGTAACTGCGTCACCGCGAGGTGGGGTGGGAAGCAATGGAAACAACCAGACAGACCCTAATGACAAGTGAACATGATTGGTTTCGGCAGCAGTGACGAGCCTTCGAAGGATTGGCGAAGTCCGCCGCGCATTAGTGCGGCGATTCCCGCGTTTCATCACGGATGCGTGGAGGATACCTGCCGGGATGGTTGATGAGAGTATGTCTGGAAAAGAGAACGCGTGTGAACGCAGGAGACCTCGACGGGCAGAACATCCGTTAGGATCCCGCCGAGGAGTCAGAGCCGTCATAGTAGTGTGGAAGCGGGGTAATGCCCGTGGAGCGAAGGGCGGTAGGGAAGCAAATGGAACACATCTGTAACTCATGAAACCAACTGATCAAAGTTCTCCGCAAGGAGGTAGCCCGACCAGAGAAGACCTGTGCCAACAGCTACGGGTTTCGACCTAATCGCGATTGTAAGGATGCCCTCCGTAAAGTGGAGGAATATTTTGGTAATGGCCATCATCAGGTCATCGACCTCGATATTAGAGGCTACTTTGATGCCATCCCGCATGAGCGATTACTGAGGGAGGGTGTAAGGAATTCTGTGTAAGTGCTTTTCTGGCGATGTCCTGAGAGAATCAATCAAAGGACACATCATGAAACCGAATATTAAAGACAAGCTGCTCGACGAGTTGCTAGCAAACTACAATCAGCCCGCTTTTGGCAAATATCTATCTCAACCGCCTTGACTGGATCATGCAGGAGCAAGGCCTAGCCTACGTCCGTTACGCAGATGACATCGTCGTCCTCGTAAAGAGCGAAAGTGAAGCCGAAAGAGTCCTGCAAGAAATTCGTGAATGGATGTAAGAGTCCGAACTCGAACTCCACCCCGAAAAGACCCGCATCGTAGATATTGCAGAAGCAGACGCACACTTCGACTTCCTCGGTTACCGCTTCAAGCGGACGAAACGAGGAAGACTCATGAGGTTGGTGCGTCCGTCGAGTGAGAAGAACCTACGAGCGGGACTCAAAAAGCC
>CAJJBR010000061.1 GCA_905182475.1 Akkermansiaceae bacterium
TCATGCGAGCCAACCAGAGCTGAAACGGAGCGACTTGTTTAGGAGTTTCTCAAAACTCAAGTTCTAACAGGGATTCCGACTCAAAAAAATAATGCCGTGCGCCCCCAATGACTAGGCTCACCCTGGGCTTGCAGCCTTCACGAATCCCAATCACAATTTATCCACTATGAAGATTTCCAAGCATTTTACAACGCTCCTCGCTATCACCGCTTCCTTCGCTGTGGCGGACTTTGCATTCGCCGATCACCATGAAGGCGATGCCGACGGCAAGAAGGAGATCAAAGCACTGCTGGTCACCGGCGAGGGCTACCACGACTACGAATCGCAGAAGAAGATTATCAGCGAGGGGGTCACCGGCGTCGACTGGACGATCATGCACCACAAGAAGCCTGACGAGTGCAAGGCGGATCTGAGCAAGGAAGGCTGGGCCGATGATTACGACGTCATCGTCTACAACATTTGCCATGCCCACGAGGGAGACACCAAGTTCATCGACAGCGTTGCTGCCGTGCACGAGGCCGGAAAACCCGCCGTGGCACTCCACTGCACGGCACACTCCTTCCACTGGGAAGTGAAAGCGGAGAAGGGCAAAGAGAACGAGAAGACCTGGGTCAAGTTCCTCGGAGTCCGCACCCGCAACCACGGCCCGAAGGCCGCGATCACCGTCACAAAAGTGAAAGCCGACCACCCGATCGTCAAAGACCTTCCAGACGGCTGGAAGACCCCAGAGGGAGAACTCTACAACGTCCTCGAAGTATTGCCTACCGCTACCGCGCTCGCGACCGGCCACAATGGTAATAACAAACAAGGCGACCAAGTTTGCATCTGGGTGAACCAGTATGGCAAAGGCAAGGTCTTCGGTACCACCATCGGCCACCACAACTCGACGATGCAGACCAAGGAATACCTCAAGCTGCTATCCAACGGCATCAAGTGGGCCGCGAAGAAGGACTAGGGAATGGGAGGCATTCCCGAATGGCACGATTTTAAGAAATAAGTCGGACAGCGAGAAAGCAAGGAAAGCCGTCCTTCTAGGCGGCAGCGGAACCCGAGCAGACTACCCCGCACCCGATGAAGCCTCGGCAAAATCCAGCCGCCTAGAAACCCCCTTTTCACCCCTCTGCCATCCCCTCAACGGCGACCTCAAGTTCCTCACCTCAAAAGCGAATGCGCCGCCGAGGAGTTTTTCCGCGTATTCATGCCGCTGACCCACATCGGCCGCATCTGCCCGCACGCTACCGATGTTCATGAATTCGAGGTCAAGCCGCAGGGACGGGTTTCGCTCTGCTGGTCATCGGCCAATCGCGATCCCGAAGTTTTCGACGAACCCAACGAGGGTAAAGTTCGACCGCAGACCGAATCCGCACATCTCCTTCGGCTTCGGCGCAACGCTGCTCTCAGCCAAAAGCGCTCGGTTTCCTTACCTTCGCGAATCGTTGATCGACAAAGACCTCAAAGAAACAGTTGTCTCTTTTGATTTGCGAAGTGGCATTACTCCTTCAGTCCTTTCAAGAAGGCCAGCACATCGGCCAGTTCCTGCGGCTTCAGAATCTGCTCCATCGGCGGCATTGAGCTGATCGGAAGGGACTCGAATCCTTCCGCCATCTTGGCATTGGGGTTGATCAAAGACTCCAGCAAGTAGGCCTCGTCCTGACGCGACCCCACCCCATCCAGAGCCGGCCCCACCGCGCTGCCCTTGCCTCCCAGCATGTGGCAGTTCACGCAAGCCGCGACCGGATGCTTCCAGAAGATCGCTTCTCCGCGGGCAGCATCGCCCGGCCCGGCCTGATCCTCCGCACTGTCAATCGGAACCATCTCGATGAGTCGCACGTCATCGAACCAGGCCTTGCCACTGCCGCCGTCATAGACCAGATGGATGTCGGCGCGTGGGATCTCGCCGCTATTGAACAAGAGATCCACTTCCTGCCAATCCGTGGTGTCAGAAACCGGCGAGGTCTCGGCACGCCGAACACGATCGACGATGTAGACCCGGCCACGGAGATCTTCAGTCCGCATCCAGCCCTTGAGACGGTAGTAGGTGTTCGGTTTGAGCTCGGCCTGAAGGACCATCGCCTTAGCGATATGCCCCCCCTTGCCTTCAAGTTTGAGCGCTTGCTTGCCGGCGTGTTTGACGTCCGAAGCAATCTCCCAAGAGTGGTTCGCATTTCCCGGTGCTGTTCCGTTATTCTTTTCCTTCCAAGCCGCAGGCGCAGTTCCAGTGGTCTCCTCAAATCCGGAGTTTGCGAGCACGTTCGCCCCCTCTTTGAACGGGTTGTGTTTCTGCGAGAGAATTCTCGCGGCCTCGGCGAGCCATTGGTCTTTTATCAATTCAGGATCACTGCCCATGCCTCCCACCAAGGTGACGATTTCCGCCGATGTCGGGAATTCGGAGAGCTTGATCATGGCCGCAAGCCGGGTCACCGGATCGGGATCGCTGAGCGTGCCTGATCCAAACAGCAGGGACTGCGAGGCCTTGTCGATTGCAAGCGCCCGCACGGCATTTCGGCGTAGACCGCGATCACCCGTAAGCAGCGCACTGCGGTGCGTTTCCTGGTCGAGTTCTCCCAGCCCGTGCAACACCCACAAAGCATGAATGGACCCAATATTGTTGCTGTTCTCGACAATGCCTTTTCGCAAGCTCGGCACGACGCCTTTGCGCCCCCCTTCGACCAGCATCTGCTGGGCCTTGAGCCGCCAGAGTGGATTGTCGCTGCCGAGTGCCCGAACCAGCTCGGCATCGCTCGCGCCCTTGAGACTGGTAATCGCAGGCTTCTTCGCCTCGTTCCAGACCACCCGGTAGATCCGCCCGCGCTCATGATCGCGCAGCGTGTTCACGTGGGCACCACCGACACCGCCCTTGGCCTGATAGCCGCCATGGCCAACGCTCGGGATCGGGTTGTGCTGGATGATGAAATTCTGGAAGTCCGCAAACCACACCGCGCCGTCGGGCCCGACTTCAGCGAAGACCGGCGACATCCACTCATCCGTGCTCGCGACCAAATTGAAGCCATCGTGCGCCACATAGCCGGCCCCGTCCTCGCGGACATCCATCAGGGCGATCAGCTTCATGGTTGGCTCGGTGACCAAGGCCATCCCCTGCATCCGGGGTGGCAGGTTGTCACTGTAGATGAACGCACTCCCCGCCGCAGCGGTGTAGGCACCCATCCAATCAACTTGGCGGTAGTTCGGGGTGATCGCATGAGCCAAATTTACCAGATTGATCTTCTTGGCCGTCATGCCGCGCATCCCTTCAGGAAAAGCCGCCTTGGGAATGCCTCCGTAAAAAATTGGAGCTCCGTTGGCTGTCCCACCGAACTGATCCCCCCACTGGTTATGCGATTGCGCCCAGGAGTTGTTGGAGAATTGATGAAGGAACTCGAGTTGTGATCCGTCCGCCTTGAAGCGGTAAGTCCCTTGGGCAAAACTCGTCTTCTTCCCAGCCACCTCGCCGCGGTACCCCGAGTAGCCGACACAGCCGTAAAGCCAGTTGTCCAAGCCGTAGTGAAGGTTGTTGGCTTGCGCATGGGTGTCGCCGATCCCCCAGCCGGTCATGATCTCCTCGCGCACGTCCGCCTTGTCATCGCCATCGGTGTCCTTCAGGAATAGAAAGCGCGGTGGCTGACTGACAATCACCCCGCCATTGGCGAATACCAGCCCGGTCGGAATGTTAAGGCCTTCGGCAAAGACCGTGAACTTGTCCGCTTTGCCGTCGCCGTCGGTATCCTCGCAGATCCGGATGCTATCGCTGCCCACCCCGTCCGGTTTGACTCCGTGGGGATAGTCGCTGGTCTCCGCGACCCAGCAGCGGCCACGCTCGTCGAAGGTGAAGGAGATCGGCTTGCGGATGTCCGGCTCGCTGGCAAAGAGTTCCAGCCTCATGTCGGCCGGCACCTGCGTGCGCTCCATGCTGCCCTTCACGCTGAAAGGATGCTGGAAAGTGATCGGCTCGGGACGACGCTCATAGTTGGCGACGTTCTTGTTTTTCTCACGAACCTCCTTCTCGCGCGAGGCCAGAAAGGTCTCCCATTCCTTCCCCGTCTCGTCGCCAACCGACCACACAATCGCATTGCGGAGTTTCAGTTGGAAGTCGGGGTTCTTCCAGGTGCGTTCATTGTGACCGCTGGCGGTGTAGAACACCCGGCCCTTGCCCTGCTTTCGAACCCATGCCCACGGCTCACGGCGGTCACCCTCGACACGCTCCATCAACACCTTACGCCCCTCCTCGTTCAGCTCGTCGTGCACAGAGGTTGCACCCCAAGTTTCATACTCGTTCACTCCCTCCATGATCGGATGTCCGGGCTCCAGAATGCTCGCCTTGAACTCCCCACCACCATGGGATTTAGACTTGCCCCCAAGCAACTTGATGAACTCCGGGGAATTGCCGAAACACGCACTGGCACAGTGAACCGCGACGAAGCCGTGACCGCTCTCGACGAACTCGCCGAGTGCTCCCATCTGCGCCTCCGTAATGTTCTCATGATTGGCATAGAGCATCACCGTATCGTAAGCCGAAAGCGTCTCAGAATTGAGACAATCCGGCGACGTATCGTAGTCGAAGTAGATCGCTTCACGGCCGAAACGCTCCATCAAGTAGGGCAGATATTTTCCCGAATTGTGATCCTTACCCTCGTGTCCAAGAAAGAGCACCCGGATTGGCCGCGGAGCGATCTCAACCGCAGCGCCAGATACGGCGATGAATGGCAGGATCAACAGGGCCGCGAGAAGGGCGCGTCGAATTGTAGAAGATGAGGTCATGGCTGGCTGCTAGCAATTTGCTTTTTGTGAGGCGTCCCTGAGGACGTTATTGGGGAGATCGGCGTGCCGGTCGAAGCCTTGGCGAAGACTGGAGAAGAGGAGAAAGGAGCTTATTCGGGAACCGGGCGGAAGGCCCAATCAGGAGATCCATTGGGGTCGGGTTGGTGGGGAGTCTTGCCGAGGCCGAAGTCTTCGGCTTGGAAGTCAGCGGCGGGCCACCATTCGCCGTCTCCGATGAAACCGTAGAAGCTCGGGTAGAAGGGATCGACGTAGGAGACGTCGGCTTTGTCGGGGACGGCCAATCCAGTGAGGTGGTAAGCGCCGTTGACGATGACACGGCGGAGGCCTTCGCTGACGAAGTCGACGGAAGCGCCGGCAGTGGTGCAGAGGGAGTTGCCTTTGGTTTTGCCGTCGGGTGCGGTGTAGGGGTGAAGCCAGACGAAGGGCTGCATGGGGTCGTTCTTCCCGCCGTCGACGTTGGGAGATTTTGGATCGAGGGTTTTGGTGACTGCGCCGCGCATGAGGATGGTGTCGGCAGCGGTGAGGTTCTTGACGCCGTAGACATCGGAAGGAGCGAAGACATCGTCGACGCCGTTGAGGACAGCGTGGGCCTTGTTGGCCTCTTCAATCACTCCGCGAGCGCCTTCGTGTTTGTGGCCGCCGTGGTGGTTGACCCACTGTTCGCCGAGGACCTTGCGACCAAACTGACCGAAGCCGATCGCTCCGTCGCCATCGCCGAATTTCTGACCACCATTGAAGGCGTGGGTGGCGGTGCGGAAGCCGATGACCGGCTTGCCTTTGTTGAGATAGTCGGTGACATGTTTGGCATCCTCATCCTTTGGGGTGCGGAAGCGAGTGCCGATGATCATCAGGTCGGCGGAATCGAGCGCCTCCCAGCCGCGAATGCCGGACTGGTTGTTGGGGTCGATGTGCTTGTCGGTCCATGAGAAGAGGACGGTGCAATCAAAACCGTGTTTCTGTGAGAGGATCTTGGCGAGCATGGGGGCCGATTCCTCGGAGCGGTATTCCTCGTCACCTGAGATGAGGACGATGTGTTTGCCTTTGCCCGGGCCTTCCTTGCCCTTGAGTACGAGGGTGTCGGCAGCGGTGGAGCTTAGGGTTGTGAGCGCCACGCAGGCGATGGCAGTGGAGAGATGTTTGAGTGTCATGGTTATTGGAAGTGTGGCTGGCTGTGCTGGAGGGTTCCATCACATGCTGGTTGGTTGCTAGGAATTTGCTTTTTGTGGGGTGTCCCTGAGGACGTTGTTGGGGAGATCGGCTTGTCGGTCGTAGCCTTGGCGAAGATTGGAAAGGGGCGGAATACGGGGACAGTGACGAGTGGGCAGGCGGTCTAGCAAGGGGAAAGGGGAAAAGGTAATAATTGATGAGGAGGCACTTTGGGGGGGAAAGAGCTTTTTCACTGTCGGTTGGTTGTCTCATTTGATGCTCGTGAACGCAGTGTTCCCGAGCCGCTTTGTCAAAGGGGCGTTTTGGCAGCGCTTGTTCTCAGGCTCCTTTGGACGGAGTCAGGAATCCTCAAGAACCAGGGCGCCTACACTAGGGAGATCCCGGCAAGGAAAGCAGAACCGGATATGGGATTTAAACCGGATATGGGAATTGAACCGCCAAGTAAGAAAAGTTCGCCAAGTTTTCCAAGTTTTCCCAAACCAAATGCTTTCTGAACAGAAATCTTCAGCCAAAAAGACTCTTTTGAGATCTTTGTTCTCTTGGACTTGGTGGGCTTTTCTTACTTGGCGGTTCAATCTCTTAAAAAATCCCTAACGTAGGCACCCTGCCTGACTCTCCTGTCGATTTTCCTTGGCCAGGGAGGGAGAAACCGCAGTCTCGAACTTGAGATAATTTCCGTGAACCACGCCGCACCAACAATTGGCCACAAAAATGAAACGAGAGGGAATGGAATGAATCCGTTTTCACTGCTGGAATGTTATGCTGTCGCCTGGCGCGCATTCAAAAAATGGTGGATTCCGCTGTGCCTGATTTCCGGCTCTATCCTGATAATCGAAATCATACCGCGCATCATGACTACAGCGGAAACAGGGGAGTTGCGGCAACGATTCAGTGAGACCAGCGGTGCGTTGCTGACGGCTGTGATGGAACAGGACCTGGCGGCACAGGATGCGCTGATAATAGGACTTCAGGAACCATTGTCTCTCTATCTGGCCGTATCCTTGAAATGGCTGGCAGTGATCTCTCCATTCGTTGCTTTGCTGACAATCATTTTGCTGATGTGGGCCAATACGGCCGTAAAGGGTCACCGGAAAAAGAACACGCTTGGACGAACCCTGTATATCACGGTGGTGCATGTCTTTCTCTCGTTTGTGAAAATGACGGCGTTTCTGTTTTTTCTTATCCCCGGATTTTTCATCTATGTCCGCCTGCTTTTTGTCTCTCTGATCATGCTTGAAGATGAGACCTGCGGGATGCGGGATGCGACCCGCAAGAGCTGGGCAATGACCAAGGGAAATTTCTGGCCGCTGTTGGGTCTCTTTGTCATTAACTCAACCTGCCAAATGGTGATGACAATCACGGTGATCGGCGTAATTCCAGTGACTGGCTTCGCCAATACCGCCCGCGCTGCTGCTTTTCAGATGCTGAAGCCAGAGGGCAATGACGTTGCAAAGAACGATGTTGATCCGGCATCCTAAATTGCGAGGCGAGCCTGCGCTACCTTTTTGAATGGCTTGCGCAGCGTCAGGATCATCCACCGATAAAGCCACACCCAATTCCCGGCTGGCATCGAGGCACTTTGATCGCTAGAGTTCTCTTCATGAATTCGAACTATCTGTCCCGCCGCCATTTTATTCGCACCGCAGCGGCTGCCGCGGTTGCTTCACCGCTGATCGGCTCTGCTGGTGAGAAAAAGCCTTCCCTCAAGTCTGAGACTTTGGTCACGACACTCTACAAGAGCCTCAATGAGGAGCAGCGCAAGATCATCTGCATGCCATTCGATCATGAATTGCGCTCGAAGGTGGATAACAACTGGCATGTGACGAAGCCGCGGTTGGGCAAAGATTTCACCAAGGATCAGCAGCAGATGGTGAAGGAGATTTTCCTCGGGCTGCACAGCAACGAGTGGGCGGATAAAGTTTATGGGCAGGTCAAACACGACAGCGGAAAGGCTGGCTTCGGTGACAGCTCGATCGCGATCTTCGGTGAGCCGGACACTGGCAAGTTCGAATTCGTGCTGACTGGGCGTCACTGCACGCGTCGTTGCGATGGTGATTCGGTGGAAGGCGCTGCCTTCGGTGGACCTATTTTTTACGGCCATGCGGCGGGTGGTTTCGATGAGAAGCCGGACCACCCGAACAACGTCTACTGGTACCAGGCGGAGCGGGCGAACAGCGTGTTCAAGATGCTCGATGGTAAGCAGCGAAAAATGGCGCTGGTGGATGGACCGGGGCGCAAGGAGCGCCGCAACAAAACCGTCGCGCTGACCGGCAAGAAGGAAGGGCTGGACGGCATCCGCCTCAGCGAATTTTCGAGAGATCAGAAGGACGAGGTCGACAAGGTGCTCAGCGATCTGCTGGCGCCGTTCCGCAAGGAGGATCGCGAGGAGTCGATGAAACTCATCCGCGCCGGCGGCATGGACAACCTGCACATGGCGTTTTACCAGCAGAGCGATGTTGGCAGCGACAAGGTCTGGGACAACTGGCAACTCGAAGGGCCGAACATGATCTGGTACTTCCGCGGTGATCCACACGTCCACGTGTGGGCGCATATTAAGAAGCCAGCGTAGACACTCTATCAAAGCGGGGAGCAGCAAGGTAATTGCACGCCTACCGCTACCCCGCGAGGCACCCCGAATGGATATTGCGCGGCATGGAGGGCGTCGTTCGAGTTTCCGCTACGACTTCGAAGGGCGCGGCATCGGGTTATTAATCACCTCCGGCCCTGACGCCGGCGTGATCGAATTCAGTATCGATGGTGGAGATTTCCGCGAACTGGATCGCATCACACGATGGAGCAGATGCCGGCACTTGCCCTGGGCGCTCATCCTCGCCTATGATTTAGGTGATGCTAGGGCATTAGTCGTGCGCACGACTGACAAGGCGGAGGGGCGGATGACCCCGGGAAGTGGGACGAACAGACGGTCTCTCACAGGCCAAAATGTCCACGCATTCAAGAGACCGAAGAAATATTTCAAAAATGAGTTACAACAATAGACCGACTGGTCTAATCATTCCCTGTCGTGACCGAACATCCCACCAAAGAGCGAATCCTTGAAGGCGCCGAGAGCCTGATGCTCGAGAAGAGCTTCCACTCGGTGGGGATCAACGAGATACTCAGGGCGGTGAGTATTCCCAAGGGTTCATTCTACCACCATTTCGAGTCGAAAGAGCAGTTCGGTGTGGAGTTGATCAAGCACTATTCAGCTTCGGCAATTGCGCACAAACGGCAGTTCCTTCTTTCAGCGGAACTTGATGCCAATCCACGCAGCCGGCTGCTCACCTATTTGGAATCGAACATTACCTGTTTTGTAGAGAACCGTGGCAAGTGCGCTTGCCTGATCATAAAGCTGGCTTCTGAGGTTGCGAATTTCAGCGAGCCGATGCGCCAAGCGATGGCGGAATCCCGCTGCGGCGAGTGGGCCCAGATCACTGAACAAGTGCTGCGCGAGGGGATCGACAAGAAAAACATCGCGGCTCTCGACGACCCAGCCGATAACGCCCAACTGATCGACATCCTCTGGATGGGTGCACTGCTCGAAGGCATTATCACTCGAAAAGTCGAGCCGCTGCGGCTCGCGATCAATCACATCGGCGAAACTCTTGCACCTGCGCCCTAGGCGCTTTCTTTTTACCAACAATTAAACCGACTGGTCTATTATT
>CAJJBR010000062.1 GCA_905182475.1 Akkermansiaceae bacterium
ATCCACGTTCCCATCCACGTTCCCATCCACGTTCCCATCCACGTTCCCATCCACGTTCCCATCCACGTTCCCATCCACGTTCCCATCCACGTTCCCATCCACGTTCCCATCAAGGATCTTCACACGCCCCGGAAGATACCTCTGACCCTTCTGTGCGAGCAATTCGGACGAAGTCCCAACGGTCGATTGAAACCCACGCAAGGAAACATCGTAACTACTCCACCCCGACACACCTCCTGAGGTGATCATTTGATCCATATCCAGCAGCCTGCCCGCTCCATTGATCTCAAGCCGACCAGGAAACGGCCCGCCCTCTTCCGCCACCAACATCCACGCCCGCCCGAGATCATCATCAGCAAAATGGAGTACAGTCGCAGATTCGAGACTTGGAACTTGCGGTGGATCCATGCCGATATCTACAAAAGTAAATCCAATCGTAAAAATAATCGCAACTACCAGAACAGCAATGATTTTAAATCCAACGTGACTCTCCGAGATTTGCCAGTTGTAAACCAGATCATCTTTGATCATCACTCGCTCCCTTCCTCCATTTTTGCGTCCGGTCTTTTCGACTCAGGGCGCCCTACGTAAGCAAGCCGGAACCCGGATTTGAGGATGACATCGCTGACTTTACGTTCCATTCCGACAGAAGACCCAACGTCCGTTTTAAGCAATACGATCGCACGTGACATAATCTCGTCCGACTTGAATTCTGCCAGCTCAGCCGAAAGTTCATCAAGGCTCACGGACTTGCGACCAAGATAGAGCCGAGGCAGGGAATCACCAGGGCCTAGGGTTACCACAATAGACTCCCTGTAACGCTGCATTTGGAACTGGGATGTGGGCACCTCTACCATGACCCCAGCCTGCCTCAGAAACATCGGACCCAGCAGGAGCAGCATCGCCACGAGAGCGAACAGATCAAACAGAGGCAGCGCATGTAGAAACCCCGGCCTCTCCTCCAATGTCGTTTCGAGCTTCATTCCTCTTTCTTGGGCTCGACCTTTTTCTTCGCCCTAGGACGCTTCTTGCCACGGGTGGTTTCCCCACGGAAAGGGGCAAACTCCTCCTCCTCACGGGCATCCGCGATCATGTGTACGATTTCGATTCCAGTCCGCTCAAGCCTGCCGACGAGCCGCTTCGAGCGACCAACGAAGTAGAGGTAGAACAAATACATCGGAACGGCGACCGTCAGACCGACGACAGAGGTAATCAGTGCGGTTAAAACACCGGAGGAAAGCTCACCGGGGCCGGAGAAGCCGCCAAGTTCATCGACACGCTGGAAGGCATCGACCATTCCGAGTATGGTTCCCAGCATTCCGATCAACGGCGCCATTAAAGCGACAGCAAGGATCGCACGGATGTTTTTTTCAATCCTGGGCACCTCCAGTTGGGCAGCCTCTTTAACAACGTCCCGAAGATCCGTGCGCTCCAAATAGTATCTGAGCAAACCGGCATGAGCCACGCGCCCGACAGGCCCCGGAGCGCGGGCGGCCTCGTGCAGTGCCTCCGCGAAAGCCCGCCGTTTCACGTGTAGGCCTAGCCCAACAAGTAACGAACTGACATTGATCCGGGAGCGATGGAAAAAGAAAAACCGCTCCACAATGCAAACTGATCCAAAAAACGCCAGTGCGAGCAACGCCCACACAAGCGGCCCACCTTTCTCGATCAACCCGGAAACCTCCCAAACACCCAATATCATTCTGCCACAAAGCTATCCTCGTAGATCACCGCCTAGCAACCCCGAAAAGAAGAGATCCTGTATGCATTCAGTCCTGCGCTTCCAGCTTTTGGAAAAACTCGCAGAGCATACGGATCTGTTCGCCCACTGTTTCCGTTTCCAAAAGCTCCTGCCGCAGGTCGGGCTCATGAACGAATTGCTGGGCTACGAGATCCGCCATCAGCCCGGCCTCGTTGGCTTGGGCAAGCATCGCCATCACCCCGGACTGCACTTCGTCAGGCAGACCCGAAATCCCGTCTTCCACCGCACCTTGCAGCGTTTTCATGGCAGCATCGGATTTCGATCCTTCCAGTTGCGTGCAGGTAAAAGGCTCGATCAGGGCGTAGGGATATGACTTTTCCTCAAGCCACTCTTTAAAGCGCACCCGGATTACACCGTGTATCAGAAGTTGTGAGGTGCCGTCATCATCCTCTTTCGAAGCCCGCACCAGACCCACTGTTCCGACTTCCGAAATTTCATCCTCCTGCCCATCCGCACCCTGCCGGACACGGCCCACCGCAAATACACAATCCCCAGCCAGCGCATCCGCCAGCATAGTCCGGTAGCGCTCCTCAAAAACATACAGAGGCAAGCCTCCGTGGGGAAACAGAGTACAGTCCGGAAGCATCATCACTCCGCATTTTGTCGGCAGATTCAAACCTGTCATGAGCGCAGCCTCGCACCCCACCGAGCGCTTCGCCACTCCCAAAATCAGGCCGTCCTTGTCGAGTCGCTTTGGCTCGGTTTGAATCATGCCATGCGGCTTTCACCACTTCTCCCCTTTGCTCTCACGACCGTCATCTTCTCAGCATGCCAGCCAGCATCGCCGCTCAGGAAATCTAGTCCTACGCAGCCATCCCATTTTCCAAATCCAACCGCAGCTAACGATACTCCCGCAGAAACACCACAAGCCAGCCCCCTTCCACCTTCGCTCCCGGCAGTTGCTCCCCGAGTCTCCCGGAAAACCAGCGCAGGTATTACCTTCGAGGGCGTCTCCTACGATTCACGCACCCATCGTCTCCAAGTGATCGACCAACCCCAAGGCCCGGGCAGTCGCTATAGCAGTTCCAAAGATCTCGCGGAAAAATCAAATACCCTCCTCGCAATCAACGCCGGCTTTTTCACACCGGAAGGAGACCCTCTTGGACTCGTCATCTCGGGAGGAAAGACATCGGGTGGTTGGAACTCCGCCTCTTCCTTGGGCAGTGGTATCTATCGAGAGGAATCTTCCGGATCCGCCGGCATCGTCCGCCGAGGCGCCCGCTCGTCCTTCTCAAATTCACGCGAACTTCTCCAAGCTGGTCCCTTGCTCATCGAAAACGAAACCGCCGTTTCCGGACTGAATTCTGCGAAAACCGCCGTCCGCTCCATCATTCTAACCGACGGCGGCTCCCGGTGGTGGATCGGCATCACCTCCACTTGCTCCCTCAACGCCCTCGCCCGCGCCATTTCCAAAAACTCTCCTGCTCCATGGAAAACCCGAACAGCTCTAAACCTCGATGGAGGCCGCTCAACCGATCTTTTCGTATCCGGAAAAGTCGCCGGAGGACCGCTCAACCGTCGGGGATTCCTCAACCGATCCGTCCGTAACTTTCTGGTTCTCAGGGGGAAATAGAGACCATACCTATTGAAAAAAGGCGAATTTGTGACGAATTCGTCACCGGAAAGCGATTCTGGACAAGCCTAGCATCAGAATACACAATTCGCTAGTCCCGTTGCACCCGCACAACAACAACCAGCCATGAACAAGTTATTTACTGCCGGGCTTCTCGCCCCTTTATGCATTCTTGCGTCCTGCACCAGTATGGATACGGTCAAAGCTTCCGCTGCAAACGCAACCAGAGGACTGAAACAGTTTTCTATTTCCGACCTCCGACCTTCCCGAGTCGATGTCGTCGAGGTCAGGGAAAAGGAAATGAAAGAGATGCCACTAGGGAAAGAGCGCGCTCTCGCCTTCGATCGGAAACACAAACGTTCCTTCTGGTCTTTCGCTCTCCCGAACTTCGAAGAGCCGACTCTCCCGAACGTCAACGAAGACAGCATCGACGGCTCCCTCCTTCCACCGAAACCTCTTTAGGCCTTAAATAAGGAGAAGGGCGTTTCCCAACCCCTTTTAGCGGAGGATGGGGAAATCGCATCCTCTCAAATCCCGCCGCCATGTAACACGTCGCGGAACTCCGGGTTGCGCTGGATATAGGTTTCCACATAGGAGCAATCAGGGACGATTTTCCAGCCTAGCCGGCGGGCTTCGAGCAGGGCGTCGTGGGTGAGATCTGCTGCAATGCCTTTTCCGCGAAGCGCGGGCGGTACAAAGGTGTGCTCAATGACCATGGTATCGCCGAGTTCCCGGTAGGAGATGATTGCGGGTTCTCCGGGACCGGATTTCAGTTCGAAGCGTTGCTTGCCTGGGTAGTGAATAGTCGTGTGGGGCATGGGTGCTGGGGAAAACGGTATATTCTGGGTGAAACTAACACCCTGCCGCAGGGTTTCACTCATTTTGTGTTTCGCAAAGAATCTTCCGGGAAGATTCTGCGCGAGACATAAACTTTCCATCTCCACTCTTGCCCATTCCGCTCGTTTCCCCGAAAACTCCCGGAGATGAAAATACTTGTTGTAGGAAAAGGCGGCCGTGAGCAAGCCCTGATCCATACCCTTTCGCTTTCCCCACTCAAACCCACCCTCTTTTCCTTCCCTGGCAGCGATGCGATCTTCCGCATCGCCAAGGAAACTACCGCCACCGATCTCCCGTCGCTGATCGAATGGATGAAGGACAACGGAATCGATCTCTGTATCGCGGGCGAGGAATCCTATCTCGTCACCGGTGAAGGACTCGCAAACCTCTGTGAAACCAACGGCATCCCTTGCTGGGGACCGCCCAAGGAATCCGCACAACTCGAAGCAAGCAAGGAATTCGCCAAGGATTTCCTACTGAGAAATGATATCCCCACCGCCGTAGCCACCGCCTGTGATTCGCTGGAATCCTCCGTCGCCGCTATCGATGGAAAATATCCTACCGTTCTAAAATTTGATGGCCTCGCAGCAGGAAAAGGCGTCGCCGTCTGCCCCGATGAAAAGTCCGCCCTCGGATTCCTCGACGAGGTCTTCACCCAAAACCGCTTCGGCCCCGGCAGGCTACTTGTCGAGGAATGCCTCACCGGCCCTGAAGTCTCCATCTTCGCCGCCATCGTCGATGACGAATACATGATCCTCACCCCGGCCCGCGATTACAAGCGACTCAAGGAAGACGACCTCGGCCCCAATACCGGCGGCATGGGCGCAGTTGCATCCCGACAGCTCATCCCGGCAGAAATGCTCTCGCTCATTGACGAGGCAATCGTCGCCCCAACCGTTGCCGCCCTAGTTTCCGAAAAACTTCCCTACCGCGGCTTCCTCTACTTCGGTCTCATGCTCACGCCGGACGGCCCCAAGATCATCGAATACAACTGCCGCTTCGGCGATCCCGAATGCCAGGCAGTCATGCCCCTTCTCAACGGCGACCTTGCTGCCTTCTGCATGGAGGGTGCAAAAGGGAAACTCGACAAAGAGCTCATCTCCTTCTCCGAAGATTGGTCGGTGTGCGTGATCCTCGCATCCAACGGCTACCCGGAATCCTCACGCTCCGGTGATACCATCTCCGGCATCGAGACCACCGGGCAGACCGTTTTCCACTCCGGCACGAAACTCGTCGGCGACGAATGGCAGACCAACGGTGGTCGAGTCCTCGCATGCGTAGCCCAAGGCTCCGACCGACTCTCCGCTGTCAACGCAGCCCACGCCGCCGCTGATAAAATCAACTTCCCCGGCCTCCAGCGCAGAACTGACATCGGTATCCTCCATTTTCCGGAATCCAAAAACCATGATCCCGATTCCATCCGCCTCACCCTCACTCCAGATGATATCGCCGCCGGAATTGAAACCCTTGCCAATGCAATCCGCGAAACAAACCCAGATGCACCGATTTGCTTAGTGGGAATACGCTCACGTGGCGACGAAGTCGCAGAGCGCCTCCTCACCCACCTTTCCGAAGACGACCGCGAACTGAACTTCGGTGTCCTAGACATATCCCTCTACCGGGACGACTTCGAGCACCTCCACGATAACCCCAAGCTCCAAGAAAGCGACATCCCCTTCCCGGTTGATGGCGCGCACATCATCCTCGTGGACGACGTGCTCTTCACCGGCCGCACCATACGCGCTGCTCTCGACGCCCTTTCCGACTACGGACGCCCTGCAAAAGTCGAACTCGCCGTCCTCATCGACCGCGGCCACCGCGAGCTTCCCATCCACGCAACCTACACTGGCATCACTCTCGAAACAAACCGTCTCGACCACGTCCATGTCTCACTCGAAGGATCCGACGGAGAGGATCTCGTCCGGGTCGTCACCCAACCAAAGCCATGATTCCAGAGAGAAAAAAGACCCCCGAAGAAATCGCAGCCCTTCGTGAAGGACTGGGTATTCCCGATGCACCGCCGCCGCCAGGCGCACCCCGCCAGCGCCCTGCGCAAATTCCTCCAATTGACGCAACTCCGCCGAATCCCGCCCCCGGTGCGAAGCAAATCGAGCCAGCAACCGCAACAGTTCTCGACCCAGCCCACCCGGACTCCCCTCCTGCAACCGAACTCCTAGAGTCGGTCATCCACCTAGACGTCTCCCCGGCCCCGGTCAGTGAGGCAAAACCCAAGCCGCTGCCCCCTCAACATACCCTGCGCAAACACGAACTCCCCCTCGCACCAGCCTCAGTCATCACCCACAAGACAGCCCTCCCGACAGGCCGCCACGATGAGGAGGGCATTGCCGAAATCCGCCGCCGCGATGCACTACAAAACCTCTCCTCACACTCACCGGATCCAGCGGCTCATCTAAAAAAAATCACCGCCAGCCTTTTCCTACTCGTGCCCGCCTACCTGTTCTCGCTCGCAGCCGGTGCCGCAGCATGGAAACGCGTCCACCACATCACTCCTCTCGCACTCCTCGCTCTAGCCACACTTCTGGCGATCTTCATTTTCATCAGAAAAAAGCGCTCTCGCCACCATACGGCCATCCTCGCAATTATCATCATCATGACCCTCGTCTTCGGCGGTCTTCACTACGCCCCCGTATTCAATTATGCCCCGTAAAGATCTGCTCGATATCGCATCGCTAGGACGGGAGGAGATCGATCTCCTTCTCGACCAGGCAATCCCTTTTAAGGAACTCTTCACCCGCTCGGTGAAAAAAGTTCCTGCGCTAAAAGGAAAGTCCGTCCTCACCCTTTTCTACGAGCCATCGACTCGTACACATTCATCTTTCGAAGTCGCCGCGAAACGCCTTTCCGCTGACGTCACGAACTTCGATGTCCGCCACTCTTCTGTCACCAAAGGCGAATCTGTTAGGGAAACGGTCGAGACCCTTCAGGCCATGCGCACGGACTACATCATCGTCCGCCACTCCCGCTCCGGCCTCCCCGCAGCCATCGCCGCACAAACTAAAGCATCGGTAGTCAACGCAGGCGACGGCGCCCACGCCCACCCCACCCAAGCATTACTCGACGCCTTTACGATCAAGGAAAAATTCCCAGATCCCACCGGCAAGAAAGTCCTCATTATCGGCGACATCCTGCACTCACGCGTAGCCCGCTCCACCTCCTGCATCCTTAAGAAACTCGGCATGGACGTCGCCTTCCTCGGACCCGGTTCCCTGCTACCAAAGAACGGCCCAGAAAACATCATCCGTTTCACCTCCTACGACGAGGCGATGAAATGGAGCCCGGATATCGTCTATCTACTCCGCGTCCAAATGGAGCGCCAAGACGCGCCTTTCTTCCCTTCCCTCCGAGAATACCACCGCCTCTACGGAATCAGCGATTCCCGCCTCGAAGAAATCCGTAAACGCGGCCTCTACCTCATGCACCCCGGCCCCGTGAACCGCGGCGTCGAATTATGCGACGCAGTCATGGACTACGAGCGATCCCTCATCAACGACCAGGTCGAAAATGGAATCGCCGCCCGCATGGCCGTCCTCTACTACCTGAAGCCGACATCGGATTGATACCGGGTCAGACCTTGTCTTTCCGTTTCCCGCAGGTCATCAGCCAAACCTATCCGATGATACCCGCGACCAACCAAGTCAGAAGAACTGCCATGATCGAGCTGTTTACCAGTTCGGGCTTCGTCTTGTAGGTCAGATTCGTGATGAAGATCGACATGGTGAAACCTACCCCCGCGAGGAATCCGGCACCGGTCACGTGACGCCATGTCATGCCGGGTGGCAGTTTACAAACGCCAAGCTTCACTGCGATAAAACTCAGCATGGTATACCGCCGCGCTTCACCTCTTGTGAAAAATCTGCGGTAGGCAGGCCTAAAATTCAAAATTCAAAGCTCAAAGCTCAAAGCTCAAAGCTCAAAGCTCAAAGCTCAAAGCTCAAAGCTCAA
>CAJJBR010000063.1 GCA_905182475.1 Akkermansiaceae bacterium
CTGGCCGATGCGGCACACGAGCGCCTAGTCAGGGAAAACGGATGGGAATTCGTCATCGACGAATTCCTTCGACTTTGCACCGGGAAAAAAAACTCAATAAGACAATCATGGATCCGAGAACACCAGATAGAATCCGACACCACTACGAAGTAGAGCGTGAACTGGGAGCCAAGCTACGCGCTTCGAACCCTGAAGAACGAACCGAGCTTTTCAAGACACTCTATACCGAGCTGTTTGAGCGCGTGCCGGATCATCCCCGGCTGGTGCGCCGTGAGACTCCCGAGGACAGCCAGCGAAAGGTGGAAGGCCAGCTCCGACTGCTACGGCCGTTTCTTGCTCCCGATTCCACCTTGCTGGAAATTGCCCCGGGGGATTGCCGGCTTGGGCACGCGGCCAGCAGATTGTGCAAGGAAGTGATCGGAGTGGATATTTCCGATCAGCAGGGCACCGAAGTCAAGATTCCGGAAAATTTCCGTCTCAAAGTTTACGATGGCTACCGGGTTGATCTGCCTGACGCGGTTGCCAATGTGGCTTTCAGCTACCAGTTTCTCGAACACTTGCATCCGGAAGATGTAGAGCCACATTTACGCCTTGTTCACCGCTTGCTGAAGCCGGGGGGGAGATACGTGCTTGATACCCCTCATCGGTTCTCCGGGCCGCATGACGTTTCTCGGTTTTTTGGAGATGACTTAGTGTGCTTCCATTTCCAAGAATGGACGTTTCGATCGATGGAAATGCAGTTGAAATCTGCCGGATTTCGAAATGTCCGGGTGTTCCGTGGAGGAGCTTATCAATCGAGCAAACTTGTCGCTGAAATTAACAAGGTGGCTGAGAGTATCGTCGGGATGTTGCCGTCCGGTCTGCGGAAGGCCATCAGTCGCCGTTTTTATAGTTCGGTCACGTTGGTCGGCGAGAGGTGAGGCACACCCAGTGCCGTGTGGTTCATTACCGTTTTAATAATTGGGCGCATGTCTTGCGAGTGACCCGATTTTCCAGCAGCGACCGATAGTTGATGGAGATCAGGGGGAATCGCAGTCGAAATCCGTCGAAGAACCCGAAATAAAGAGCCGCATAAAGTTGATCGTCCGGTGCATTCACCTATCATTCTGCAGATGAATCTTCTCCACCCCGATCCCAAAGAGCTTTCGGCTCTCTTGCGCCTCCTAGATGATGAAACGCCAGAGGTTCGTTCCGGAATTAGCGGACGGCTCGCCGAATTCGGTGGTGATCTTAGTGAGATGCTTCCGGATGTAGCTCCCGGACTTGATGACTCGGGGAAATCCCTTCTCGCGGAAATCCTTCGTCCCGCCCGCCGTCAGGCACTGCGTGAGGAGTGGCTCACCCCGAGCTTTGGCTCTGCTGCATTGGGTGACGATTGGGATCTCTTTGAAAGCCACCTCAGGCTCCTCTCTGATTTTCTTCACGATGGTGTTTCCCTGCGACAGCCGCTATCCGATGCGCTTGATCTCCTCGCAGAAGAGGTGCGGGAGGGTGTCGAGGGTGTCGAGGGTGTCGAAATTACTGCGAACGACCTCCGGATCTTCCTCTTTGAAAAAGGAAAACTCCGCCCAAATCGTGCAAACTACTACGATACCCGTAATTCGGATCTTGCATGGTGCCTGTCCGAAGGTGTTTCGAGCCCGATTGGACTGGGCGTGATCTACATGCTCGTGGGGCAGCGCCTTGAGATCGAAGTCGAAGGGATTTCTTTTCCCGGGCATTTCCTGTGCCGGATTTTTGAAGGCGGGTATCCTTTGATTGTCGATTGCTTCGACGGGGGGCGCATCCATTCCCAGGAAGTTCTCACCGCCCCGAGTAACGACCTTTCCCGGGAACAGCGCCAAGCCCTGAAAGGCAGTGCCGATCTCGGGACCATCCTTCTGCGCATCCTCAACAACATGATTGATGCATTCCAGCGCCTCGAACAGGTGGAGGATGCAATGCTGCTCACGCAAATGCGCGATTCGATGGAGCAAAAAAGAACCGGGTGATGGACTTTCACGGAGCCGCGTTCTCTAGGACGCGAGGCTCCACGGACTTCAGACGATTTCTTGCTGAGGTTACACATCCGATTTTCCGTGGAAGGATTTTTTCCGCTTTGGAATAGTTGGGATGTCTTTGTCTATTATGTGGCCGATGGTGCTGAAACATTGTAACCCGACTTTGTGAGCAAACGAACGGATGATTCTTTCGAGCGGGACTACGAGATTGAAACCTTACGTGGAGTTGCACGCCGCGTCCCGAATATCGACAGCGCTATCGCTGAAATCGCTAGATTTTCTGCGGAACTCACTTTGCCCAAAGGAACGATCCATGTGATCAGCGATATCCATGGGGAGGACAAGAAACTGAGGCACGTCATCAACAACGCTTCCGGAACCCTGAGGCCTCTTGTGGAAAAGCTACTTAAAGAGAAGCTGCCGACAGAAGAGTTCGATGAGTTTTTGAAACTCATTTTTTACCCTGCGGAGGTTGTCGGGAAACTCGAAAAGACCTTACGCGAACCGGAGGATCAAAAGGCGTATGCGATGCGAACTCTGCAGAGCCTCTTCGAAGTGATCCGGGTTCTTGCCGGGCGGCACAGCCTGAAACATGCGATCAGACTTTTCCCTTCCGAGTATGCGGAACTTTTCAGCGAAATCCTCCACGAGCCATCCACAGAAAGAGAAAGTGCTTACATCGGAGCCATCGTCGATGCGCTGACCCGGCGGGGGAAGGTATTGCATTTCATCCATCTCACCTGCCGTGTGATCCGGAACCTAGCTATTGACGAGTTGATCATCGCAGGGGACTGCTGGGATCGGGGGCCGCGCGGAGACAAGGTGGTGGATTACCTCATGGCGCAACCGAACGTGACATTCGTCTGGGGCAACCACGATGTCCTATGGCTTGGTGCGTGCCTCGGTAACGAGTCGCTGATCTGCACCGCACTCCGTGTTTCGTTGCGCTACAGGCGGCTTTTCCAACTGGAGGAAGGCTACGGGATTCCGCTGATGCCACTCGAAGGCTTAGCACGAGAGGTGTATGGGGATGACCCCGCCACTTACTTTATTCCGAAGGGGGAGGGGTTGAGGGAAATGATCTCCGTGGCGAGGATGCAAAAAGCAATCGCGGTGATGCAGTGGAAACTCGAAGGGCAGTTGATCGCCCGCCATCCCGAGTGGGGAATCCAGAACCGGATGCTTCTCCATCGCATCGACCACGACGCTGGAACTATTGAAATTGAGGGCGTCGCCTATCTGCTGAAGGACAATCATTTCCCGACCATCGACCCGGATGATCCGTATGAACTCAGCGAGGAGGAGAGGCTGTGCATGAATCGACTGAAATCCTCTTTCCTGGCGAGCCAGAAACTCTGGGATCAAATGAAATGGATGGTGAAGAACGGCTCCATGGCGATCACCCGTGAGGAGCAACTCATCTTCCACGGGTGCGTTCCGGTTGATGAAAACGGGGATCTCATTCCTATGGTTATTGGCGGTAGGGCGCTTTGCGGGAAACCACTTTTCGATGCGATCGACCGTTCCATTTACCAGATGGTGGATGAGTCACCCACCCGCAACGATCTCGACATGCTTTGGTATCTCTGGAGTGGGCCGCAATCCCCTCTGTTCGGAAAAGAAAGGATGGCGACTCTTGAGCGTGGACTCATCGAGGACAAGAAAACCCATGATGAATACAAGAACCCATACTTCGACCTCCTGCACGAAAGTTGGTTCTGTGAGAAGCTGTTGGAGGAGTTCGGAGTAGATCCGGAAAATGGGATCATCGTGAACGGCCATGTTCCGGTGAAACTCGAGAAAGGCGAATCGCCGATCAAACGTAGCGGAAAAGCGGTAGTCATCGACGGGGCATTTTCCGAAGCATACGGCGACCACGGCTACACCCTTGTGCTGGAGCCACACCGCACCTTCCTCGCACGGCACCATCATTTCGAATCGGTCGAAGCAGCCGTCCGCGACGGCGCGGATATCATCCCGAGTATTACCGTGGTAAGGGAATGGGAAACACCGAAACTCGTCTCAGACAGCCAACGTGGCCGGGATTTGACCCAAGCCATCGCCCATTTGGAAAGGCTTATCGCCGCCTATCGCAACCACGATCTCCGCCAGCATTTCCCGACCTGAAATTTGTGCATCGATTTCGTTTGCCAACTCGGCAATCTAGAACGTAGCTTCTTCCCCCCAACCAAAGCCTCGGTAGCTCAGTTGGTAGAGCAGAAGACTCTTAATCTTTTTGTCCTTGGTTCGATCCCAAGCCGGGGTACTTCTTTTAAAGAAACAACTTAGGGAGCCAAGAGGCTCCCTTTTTTTGTTGTTGAATATACGACCTGCTGTCAGCTCGCTATCATTGCGGTTCTTGCCAGCGTCTCTTTCATGGGCGTCTCGAAGATGAGACAAAAGGCCAAGATTACATCTCGGAAAGAATTTTACCGGGAACTTGGCTAGGGCGAATAAACTAGGGATTTTAAACCACAGATTGCACAGATTGGCACAGATTGGCACAGATAAGAGAAAAAATAGAAATGGGTTCGTGGCCGTAGGGTATATGCGGCCTCTAGGAGAGCTTGGGGCTCCGGTATTTTGCGGGGGTGGTTTTTAGGTGTTTCTTGAATATGAGGTTCATGTATTCCTGCCTGCCGAAGCCGCTCCGCTCGGCGACCATGGGAAGAGACAGAGCTGTGTGGCTAAGCATTTCACGGGCAAGGCGGAGCTTTTCTTCCAGTAAGGTTTCACCGATCGTTCGGTTCACATGCAGACGGAAGCGCCGCTGAAGCACACTGCGCGAAAGTCCCGAAAAGTGAGCGACTTCATCGAGGGAGGGGGAGTTTGCTGCTTGTTCTCGGATGAAACCAAGAGCCTGTCTGACTGCTGGGTCATCGATGGCGATGTGATCGCTTGAGCGCCTGCGGTGAAGGTTGTGAGAGCCGATTTCCACAACCGGATTGGCAAGGTTTTTTCCCTCCATTAGCGATGAGAGGGAATAGGCCGCAAGGTAGCCGACTTGGGAATGGTCAGGCTCGACGCTGCTCAGCCGCGGCTGGCAGAGATTGCAAAACGGAGTGTCATTATCCACTCCAACGACGCTGACATTCTCCGGAATACTCAGTGAAAGCTGGTGGCAGGCTTCGAACAGCAGGGGAGCCATCTGATCGCTTGCCACCATGATGCCGACCGGGATAGTGAGGCTTGAAAGCCAGTTGCGGAGTGATGCAATTTCGTCTTCTGCTGGAGTTCGTCTAGAGCTTAGGTCGTCGAAAAAAAAGGTTGTTTGATTCTCCGATGAACAGCCGATTCTGGCGAAGAATCCTGCCTGGCGTTCCTTGGACCAACGCACCCGTGAGTTGCCGACGAACGCGAAATTGCGATGCCCGCTCTCCATGAAGTGATCCGCTACTGAAGCCCCGATCGCATGGTCATCGCATTTCACGAGGGGGAATGCCCGGGGCGTAACGTTACCGAGTACGTCGATGGTCGGTAGGTTTTTCGAAAGCACGAGATCGAGAAGTTTCCTGTCCGCTATGCGGGCGATGATTCCATCTCCCTGCCAGTTCTTGAGGGCTTTCGGAGCCATCGCTCCAAGGACTCCGGAAAGCTGGAATGCGGTCAGGTGGGTATGCTCATCGAGGTAGCGGGAAATTCCTGAAACAATTGCCCGACCGGATGCGAGGGAGGTTTCCACGAGGATGGCTATACGTTTCATGTGACCCGATCTTGTAAAGTATTGAGCAGATCATGTCTTGTTTTAAATGAGCTGATTCGTGTAAAAAAGGATGTGGATTTCGCTATCTGTGACTCAAGCTCACTTCGCCCCGAAAAAATCCAAAACGCATCATGAAAGTATTTGTAACAGGAGGAGCCGGCTATATCGGCAGTGTCGCGGTCGAGCAACTCGTTCTTGCAGGCCACGAGGTCATGGTGTTCGACAATCTTTCACTAGGGCATGGTGCTGCCGTACATCCTTCCGCGAAACTGGTCGTGGGAGACCTTTGCGATATCGAAGCAATCCGTTCCGCGATGGGCGACTTCCGCCCGGAGGCGATCATGCACTTCGCTGCGAAGTCCTTGGTAGGGGAGTCAATGGAGGATCCGTTCCTGTACCTCGGCGACAACGTGACCAATGCTCTCAACCTGCTCAAGTGTGTGGTTGAGTTCGAGGTGCCGCGTTTCATCCTGTCCTCCACCGCAAACCTCTTTGATGACCCCGAGCACATCCCGATTGTTGAGGGTGAGCGCATCGTGCCGGGCAGTCCGTATGGCGAATCGAAGTTCATCATCGAGCGTTACCTGCACTGGATCTCGAAAGTGTATCCGTTTTTCAACTACGCTGCTCTCCGCTATTTCAATGCGGCCGGTGCTAGCGAGGAACGCGGGGAGGATCACACCCCAGAGCTCCATCTGATTCCCATCGTGCTCGAGGTGGCGTTGGGGAAACGCGAGAGAATTTCCATGTTCGGCGACGACTACAATACTCCGGACGGCACCTGCGTGCGGGACTACATCCATGTGACCGACCTCGCCCAAGCGCACATCCTCGCTCTCGGCGCGATTGGAAACGAAAACAAGATTTACAACCTCGGCAACGGCCAAGGCTACTCCGTGAAACAGGTCATAGAGACCGCACGTGAAATCACCGGCCACGCAATTCCGGCGGATGTGAAGCCACGCCGCGCGGGAGATCCTGCGATCTTGATTGCCGGCAGCGGAAAAATCAGCGAAGAGCTGGGTTGGAAACCGAGTTTCACTCAGTTAAAAGACATCATCGCGAGCGCATGGGCCTGGCACCAAGCGAACCCTGAAGGTTACCAAGACTAGTCCTTCATCTGTGAAAAACCCATGGAACAGAAAATCACTCAGAAGCTTCTTGCTGCCGCCAAGCGCCTCGGCTTGGACATCGATGGTGGCAGCGTGCGACGCACGTCTTCGCGTTTCTGCCTCGGTATCGAGCACGGCGACTACAACGGCATGGAGCTTTTCGGAATCGGGACCGATCGCTTCATCTGGCTCGCGTTCAAGCCGAATAGCACTGGGCGAATCCGCATCCATAGCCTGAATTTTCCGGATGATCAGATGGTTGATTTCGCACTCGGTGAAGATTGCGATCCTAGCTCGGTGGAAGACAGTTGGGAGCGTTTCCCGCGCGGGGTCGAGGCGATCCTGCGCCGTGAAGGCTACACGCTGAAGACCGGTTTTGACGCGGTGCTCTATGGGAATATTCCCGGCGGAGGCATGTCCCGTTCTGCCTCGCTGTCTCTCAATCTCATCCTCACGGCTTTTGAAGTGAACGGGATCGAGGATGAAGGTGGCATGCAGGTCGTGGATCTTGCGCAGATGGTGGAAAACGATTTCATCGGATCGCCCTGTGGGAAATTGGATCAGATTATGATCTACCACGCCCGTGAAGGCATGGGCACCTACTTCCATCCTGCGACTGGAGCGATCGACCACATTCCCTTCGGTGGAAATCCGGATTCGTTCCGCATCGTCAGCCTCGATACGGGAACCAAGCGGCCGGGGCTGGAAAAATCCACCTACAAGATCCGCCGTTCGGAATGCGATGTGATGAAAGAGCAGCTCTCCACTGGGCTTGGAATCGGAACCCTTGCGGAAATTTTAACTCCGGAGACTTATGCAAAGGCGGTTGCTTATCTGGAGTCCGTTGGCTCGCAGAGCATTTTCCGGCTGAAATATCTTTACGAAGCTCAGTCCAGATTCCAAGGCACCCTCGATGCATGGCGCGCCGGAGAAATCGAAAAAGTCGGTGCCAATTTCCGAGCCGATGGAATCGGCTTGCGTGACGACTACCGCATCAGCGGCCCGGAGCTTGAAAGCATGTGTGACATCGCGCGGACGGTGGATGGCGTGCTTGGCGAGCGCATGCTGGGCGGCGGCGATAAAGGTGCGAGCGGTGCGATTATCCGAGCTGAAGCCTTCGAGCCACTTTGCCAAGCCGTGTCCCGCACCTACCCCTTGGCGCATCCAGAATTCGCAGATGAATTCGCGATGCATTCCTGCCGCATGGTCGATGGGATTGTAACATTTCCTCTAGCCTCTCTCTGAAAAAACCAAACGATAACTAAAATCTATTATCATGAATCTAATTGAAGTCAGCCTATTTGTTATTGCCGTCGTAGGCGTGATCGCACTGGGAATCTGGAAAAGCAGTGACGAGGATAAGGAGGGCAAGAACAGCGCCTCCGATTACTTCCTCGCCGGACGCGGGCTGACCTGGTGGCTCGTCGGCTTTTCCCTCATCGCAGCGAACATTTCCACCGAGCAGTTTGTCGGTATGTCCGGTTCGGCGGCTAACTGGCTGGGAATGGCCATCGCCTCTTACGAATGGATGGCGGCGGTGGTGCTGATCATCGTCGCGTTCTGGTTCCTCCCGCGCTTCCTCAAGGCTGGCCTGTTTACGATCCCCGAGTTCTTGGAGTATCGCTTCGACGGAGTGGCTCGCCTCGCGATGGCCATCCCTGCAATCATCACGCTGGTTTTTGTCACCACCTCATCCGTGATCTTTTCCGGAGGAAAATTCATTTCTGAATACTACCATGAGGTTCCGGTTCTCAATAATCTCACGGCAGTCTGCTGGTTGATCGCCATTCTCGCCGCAGCCTACGTGTTCGTTGGTGGACTCAAAGCCTGTGCATGGACAGATCTGGTCTGGGGTTCAGCTCTCATTTTAGGAGGAATCATCATCATGGCGATGGCGTTCTCCGCGCTATCCAACAAGAGTGCAGAGGAACTCATTCTCACCAAGGTCGATAACTCGGAAGCAACCGTATCCGACCTAGAAGAGGCGAATGCTTGGGAGCGTTTATTCCTCCTCAATGACGGAAAAGACGGTGAAGCGGTCGCAAAGAATGGCCCGAACGGCTCCGGCGGTAAACTGCACATGGTGCGATCTAAGAATGATAAGGAAATTCCGTGGACCGCCCTTCTCGTCGGTCTCTGGATTCCGAACTTTTTCTACTGGGGGCTCAATCAATACATCGTCCAGCGAGCTCTCGGGTCGAAATCCCTAGCGGAGGGGCAGAAGGGTATCGTCTTCGCCGCAGCGTTGAAGCTGATTATCCCGTTCCTCGTAGTGATCCCAGGTATTCTTGCTTACAACCTGTTTCGAGACGATCTGTTTAACGCAACGACCGGTGCCTACGATTATGACCGGGCGTTCCCCATCCTGGTACGTAATCTAATTAAGCCGTTTCCTTACATCTCATGGTTCATACTCGCGGCGCTCTGCGGTGCTGTCATCAGCTCGCTGGCATCCATGCTGAACTCCGCGTCCACTATCGCCACGATAGATATCTACTCGAAGTTCAGCGGTGAAAAGGATCCTGCGAAGCTCGTGAAAGTCGGAAAGGGTTTCGTGGTTCTGTTCGTCCTGATGGCGGCACTTGTTGCTCCAGCACTGAACAATTTCGCAAGCATCTTTTCCTACATCCAAGAGTTCCAAGGCTTCATCTCCGCAGGTATCCTCGGGGTATTCATCTTCGGCTTCTTCTCACCGCGCACACCGCGTTATTTCGGTGCCATCGGTATCGGGCTGAACGTGTTCTTCTACGGCTTCATCAAATGGGTTCTAGGGGATATCATCATTGAAAACGGATGGTGGTATGCCGATCAGATCGCCTTCCTCGACCGTATGGCGATCTGTTTCTTCATCGTCGTCATCGCAGGCATTATCCTCACGTTAGTGAAGCCGATGCCCAAACCAGTGGTCATGCCAGAGAACAAGCAAATCCCCTTGGAGACTTCCACGGGTGCGAAATACTGTGGCATCGCCGTGATCGTCGCGACCATCCTCCTTTACGCGATGTTCTGGTAGAGCCGCTATTTTCACTGCTTATTTCGCTTCTGGGTGCCCGCAAGTGGATCTCGCTTTTCAGCAACTACAGCAAAGCTTCCGCGCTCTTCATGCGGGGAAGCGAACGCGCGGTGGTGAGGCCGGGCGAACCCGCAACCTTGATCACCGCCGAGCTCAGTTGGCAGTCGCGTTTGCCTCTGCGAAAAGACATCATTTCCAGCGCTTGGGAGTGGCACAAGTCGAACCCAGAAGGCTACAAGGAATGGATGGCTTGGTCTCCGCTCAGAGGCTGGCCGGAAATTTTTCCGCGATATAGACCGTAAGTGAACGGCATCACCCGCAAGCCCAGGCTTCGCAAGCAGCGGTTGTCGGCGCTCCGACCTGGCTCATCCTATGTAATCTCGCTGGCTGAGTATGGTCGCGAGCGATTCGGCGGCGATGCGATGCGCGAGAAGTCCGGCGTGAGCCGTGAATCGCCTGCTGGATGTTTCGGATCTGAAGAATACACCTCTCTTTGCCCGCGCTCCGTCCTTGCACAGCAGGTTGGCGGGCGCGATGATTCTCCGCAGATGATATCGGTTTCGGAAAGTAGTGGCGGGAGCCGGTTGGTGACGGATGTGCGGGAGATCTTTTCCGCGACGGGGCCTCTTTCAAAATCCAAGGACTTCGAATACCGGGCGGAGCAGGAGGAACTGGCGGCAGCGGTGGCGGAGAGTTTCCTGACGGCGAGCCCGTTAGTGGCGGAGGCTGGGACGGGGGTCGGGAAGTCGCTGGCGTATCTGGTGCCGGCGGCGAAATTCGCGCTGGAGACGGGGCGCAAGGGGGTGATTTCCACACATACGATCAACTTGCAGGAGCAGCTGGTGAGGAAGGATATCCCTATCGTTAGGAAAATTTTGGGGGAGGAGCTTCCGGCGGTTTTGCTGAAAGGGCGGGGGAACTATCTTTGCCCAGGGCGGCTGCGGAGGGCTTGGGAGCAATCGGCGGATCTTTTCACGACGACGGAGAGCGACGAGTTGGGCAGGATTCGCGATTGGGCGGATGCGACGCGGGACGGGACGCTGAGCGATATGCCTTTCCAGCCCTCGATGAAGGTTTGGCTGCAGGTGTGCAGCGAGGCGCATTCCTGCACGCAGAGGTATTGCGGGCCTCGGGGAAATTGTTGGTTCCAGGAGGCGCGGAAGGCGGCGGCGGATGCGAAGCTGGTGGTAGTGAACCATACTTTGTTTTTCGCGCTGTTGAACACGGACGAGATGGAGCGCGATGAGGACGGGGAGAAGATGCAGGGTTTCCTTTTCCCAAATGACTTCGCGGTGCTGGACGAGGCTCACACGGTGGAGCAGGTGGCGGCGGTGCAACTGGGGCTGCGGATTTCACAGAGTGGGCTGAAGTTTGACCTGCAGCGGCTCTACAATCCGAGGACGCGGAAGGGGATGCTTAAAGCGCATCGCAAGGCTTCAGCGATGCTGGCGGTGGAGCACAGTCTGGTGGCGGCGGAGAAATTTTTCGGAAGTATCGGGAATGCGGCGACCTTCGGGAAGTGGTCCAAGGAATTTCGCGTGAGGCGGCCGGAGCTGGTGGACAATTCGTTGGGCGGGCCGTTGCGGGATCTGTGGGAGGAGATCGATGATCTGGCGGACGATACCGAGAGCGAGAACTCGCGGGCGGAGCTGCAGGATGCGGCGCGAAAGTTGCGCGAGGTTCACGGTGCGGTCGGGGAGTTCCTCGATCAGAAGGATGAGGACTGCGTTTACTGGGTGCAGAAGAGCGGGCGGGATGAGGATCAGTTCAGCTGCCACGGTGCGCCGGTGAACGTGGCCGACAGGTTGCGACCTCTGCTTTTTTCTGGAAAGAAGTGCATGGTGATGGCGAGCGCGACTCTCGCTGTGGGAGATCCGGAGCTGGGGTATTTCCGGAAACGGGTGGGAGGTGAGGGCGCGAAGGCGCTGTGCATCGGCAGTCCGTTTGACTACAGCAAGCAGATGAAGGTACGCATCTTTAAGACTATGCCGGATCCGAATACGCCTAAGTATGACGAGATGATGGCCAAAGGAATCATGGATGCGGTGGCGGAGAGCTACGGGCGTGCGTTCGTGCTATTCACCAGCTACCGGACGATGCGCGATGCGGCGCAGAGGTGCGGGAAATATTTCCGCGACCGCGGCTGGCGGCTGCTGATGCAGGGTGAGGGGATGCCGCGGCACACGATGCTGGAGGCTTTCCGCGAGGATCTGGACAGTGTGCTTTTCGGGACGGACAGCTTCTGGACGGGCGTGGATGTGCCGGGCGAGGCGCTCTCGAATGTGGTGGTTACACGGCTGCCCTTCGCGGTACCGGATCATCCGCTGACCGCCTCGCGGCTAGAGGCGATCGAGGCAGCGGGCGGGAATCCCTTCATGGAGTATTCCGTGCCGGAGGCGATTCTGAAAATGCGGCAGGGAGTCGGCCGGCTGATCCGCACCAAGCGCGACACCGGCTGGGTGCATATTTTGGACAATAGGATTTTGACAAAACGCTATGGAAGCGCGTTTATGAAAGCTTTGCCGGATGCGCCGGTGGAGATCGTGCAGTGAGGATTCGGTGATATGAGATTGATAGCACTGACGGTGGCTCTGGCGGTGTTCTTCCTGCTCGGGTGGATGCTGTTCGGGCAGGGGATGGAGGAGGCGTGGGATTTGGAGCGACTCTCGGGACGGTTCGAGGAGGCGAAAAGTTGGGCATGGCTTGCGGGGATTGCGCTGCTGCTTGCGGATCTGTTGCTGCCGATTCCCGGAACGATCGTGATGTCCGCGCTTGGGGCGGTTTACGGATTCTGGTTGGGTGGGCTACTTGCCTCGGTTGGTTCGATGCTGGCAGGAATACTTGGCTACGGGGTGGGGCATTTTTTCGATGAGAAGACGGCAGTGAAATGGCTGGGGAAGCGGGATTTCGAGAAGGGGCGGGTGCTTTTCCGGGGTAAGGGCGCGTGGGTGGTCGCGATGAGCCGGGCTCTGCCCATCCTGCCTGAGGTGTTCGCCTGCATGGCGGGATTGCTGCGCATGCCGTTTAAAAAGTTTTTAATCGCACTCGCCTGCGGTTCCGTGCCGATGGGCTTCCTTTTCTCATGGATCGGGACGCTAGGGCGCGATTATCCGAGCTGGGGACTGGCGTTCAGCTTGGGGGTTCCCGCCTTGCTCTGGGCGTTCGCCGGGTATTTAAGAAGGCTGGATAGTTAACTTTTTTAAAGTAAACCTCGACACCGAGTAAATTTCACCATTCTCGGAACCATGACCTTGGTTCGCCCATTAAGGTTCGGCCTCAAAGTATTTTTTTCAGCTTGGTGGCAAGCCAGGCACAGGTCGAATTTTGGACGCTTTCCGGCAACGCCGGAGACGTGAACGGGGCTGCAGACGGATACAACGTCCGGGATCGATTGAATTCGAACAACTACAGCGGATATGTGGGGGAAATGGTGCTGATGCCCACGGATTCGAACTTTCTGGGAAGTTTGGCGGTCGATGCTCCCGGCTTGATCGAGGCCGATTCCAATGGGAACTACAGCGGGGTGCGGGGGATCGTCGGGTTCTGTATTGATTCCGAAACAGGTTTCAACACGTCTTCCACCAACATGGATTTCAATTCTTATGTTCCCTTGGACTACACCGCAGCGAACAACCGCTACAACGGGATCAACAACGGCAGTGGCAACGGTGTGGCGTTTTACCGTGACGGCGGATTGCTGAGGGCGGCTTACCTGATGGACAAGTTTTACGACTCCGCCCATGCCGCAGGGAACGCGCAAGCCGCCGCCCTGCAAACGGCGATTTGGGAGGTGCTCTACGATGCGAACCCGAGCGTGGATACCGGTGACGGTGCTTACTACGTGAGGAACAACACGGGGAGCGGCACCGCAAATGGCCGATCAAACGATATCATTGGAATTACGGATACATGGTTTGGTGCCGCTGATGCCGACAACTGGGGCGGTGCCAGCTACGACCCTACCGACCGGGTGATTTTCTGGCTGGATCCAACGGATACGGACAACAACCAGTCGATCATCACGTTGAACCCGTTTGAAGGGCCGGTTCCGGTTCCCGAGGTGGAAACATCGATTGCCCTCGTTTTCGGGATTAGCGTGCTGCTGTTTTCCCGTAGGAGGGACTAAGCGGGGTTCCTGCAAAAACTCCCGGCAGAAACCCGTGCAGATTTGTCGGCTTCGAGGATTTGCTCCAAGGTTGGAGTTTCTGTTTTTACCGCATCGTTCATTGCGTGGCGGACGCATTCCCAGATGTGGGGAAATTTGATGTTTCCTGAGCGGAAATTTTCGACGGCTACCTCGTTGGCGGCGTTGAACACGGCGGGGAGGGTGCCGCCGGTGAGGCCGGCTTCACGTGCGAGGCCGAGTGCCGGGAAATCCTCGAGGCGGGGAGGGGAGAATTCCAGTTTGGAAAGTTCCGTGAAATCTAGTGGTTTGAGTCCGCCACCGAGGCGTGCAGGGTAGGTGAGGGCGTATTGGATGGGGAAACCCATGTCCGCGCGGGAAAGCTGGGCGAGGACGGAGCCATCGATGAACTCGACCATGGAGTGGACGATGGATTGCGGGTGGATGATTGCCTCGATGCGATCCATCCCGATGCCGAACAGCCAGCGGGCTTCGATCATTTCCAGTCCTTTGTTGAAAAGGGTGGCGGAGTCGATGGTAATTTTCGGTCCCATGTCCCAGGTGGGGTGCTTGAGAGCCATTTCCAGAGTGACGTTCCACAGATCCTCTGCAGGGGTTTCACGGAAAGGGCCTCCGGAGGCGGTGAGGATGAGGCGTGAAATTTCGCGGTCAGGGCCACGGTGGCCTTCG
Organism: Akkermansiaceae bacterium; assembly: GCA_905182475.1. Lineage (GTDB taxonomy): Bacteria > Verrucomicrobiota > Verrucomicrobiia > Verrucomicrobiales > Akkermansiaceae > Luteolibacter. The sequence goes on from CAJJBR010000063.1 coordinate 14,642, forward strand.
AGGCATTGGAAAATCGCGTTGTGTTCGGAATCGACAGGGAGAATACGGACACCTTTTTCGGAGGCTTTCGCGGTGATGATTTCGCCTGCCATGACGAGGATTTCCTTGGAGGCGACTGCGAGATCTTTACCTGCTTCAATGGCGGTAAGAGCGGGTTGGAGGCCTGCGGTTCCGACGATGGCGACTAGGACGACATCGGCTTCCGAGAGTTCGGAGAGTGCATTTAGTCCTTCTGCACCGGTGTGGATCTTTACCGATGGGGGAAGCAGGGCGCGGAGTTCCTTTTCCTTGGATTTATCGTAGATCGCGACGTTTTGGACACCGGTGGCGAGGGCTTGCTCGGCGAGTTTTGCTACATTGGAGCAGGCGGCGAGCCCGACGATTTCGATTTCGTTCCTGAGGTTTTTAGCAACTTTGAGCGTGGAAACTCCGATGGAACCAGTGGAGCCAAGTAGGACGACCCGGCGCTTTTTCCCGCGTGTCATGACAGGGCAGGAAGGAGCCAGACGAGGTAGAAATACAGGGCGGGTGCGGTGAAGCAAATGCTGTCGATCAGATCAAGGCCGCCGCCTATGCCGGGCAGCATGTTGCCAGAGTCTTTCGCATGCAGGGAGCGTTTCACCACGCTCTCCGCGAGATCACCGATCACTGCGAGGACGGCAAGCAGGAAGCCGAGGGCGATGACGTGCGGCCAGGAATCGAGAGCTGCGAGCTTCTCAGGGATGAGCGCGTAGATGCCGCATGCCGCGAGTTGTGCGAAGAAGATCGCACCGAGGAATCCTTCCCAGGTTTTTCCGGGGGAAATGTGCGGGATCATCTTGTGTTTCCCGAATAGTGAGCCGGTGATGTAGGCTCCCATGTCCGTGAATTTTGTGACTGCGATCAACCAGAGGAGGACGAATGCACCCGGAACTGCGCCTTCACCGGGAAGGACGAATGAAATGCGGGCTGCGAAATTGAAGAGCCAAGCGATGTAGAGAAAGCCCAAAACGTTGGCGGCGACTGCTAGGAGGGCTTCGATCCCTTTGATCGAGTAGCGGAGTTGGAGGGTGAATGCCCCGGTGACGGCTATGAAAATGGCTGCCGCATCCAGCATAGGTGGGATATCTCCTTCACCACGAAGGAAATGCATGTAGGCGAGCCCACAGTAAGCGAGCGCCAGAATCATCCCGAAGCGCGGGAAGCACTTTACCTCCGCCGCCCGCAACATTCTGAAATACTCCAATGTGGAGATCATCACTAGAACCCCGACGAGGCCGAGGTAGGCGGCGGGGATCATGCTCCAGAAGATCGTGGCGACTACTGCCCAGAGAAGTAGCGTGCTAAAGCCACGGCGGAGAAAGACGGTTGTCTTGTTGGGAGCTGGTTTTTGCGTTTCGGTATCCACGTGTTGTAAGGATGCAAGACGGGACGGGTGGCGGTGGCAATCCTTTCTCGAAAATTTCTTGAATGCGTCGCGCAACTTCTGGTTACGAAGAGTGTTAGTAGGGGCAGTGAGAGCAAGTGCGACTCATCCAATCAAACGAAAGAACAATACTATGAAAACGAAATCATTGATCATCATCGCAGCCGCATTCGGCATCGCAGGAGTAGCCCAAGCTGAGGAAGGCAGGAAACGCCCGGAGCGGAAAGCCCCACCTGAAATCATCGAGAAATTCGACAAGGACGGCGACGGCAAACTGAACGAAGACGAGCGTGCGGCTGCCAAGGCTGGGCATATGGAAATGATGAAAGCCCGCAAGAAAGAGATGCTCAAAAAGTTCGACAAGGACGGTGACGGCAAGCTTAACGAAGCAGAGCGCGAGGAAGCCAGAACGGCACGCAAGCAGATGATACTTGAGAAGTTCGACGATGACGGCGACGGCGAACTCAACGACGACGAGAAAGCGGCAATGAAGAAAGCTATGAAGAAGCGTCACGGCGGCCCACGTGGACATCGTGACGGGAAAGCTCGCAAGAAAGGCCCGCGTGACGGCAAAGGTAAAAAGGGCGAGCCAAAGGGTGCTGAATAAGTTCGTTCCAGTTTTTATCCGATAAATTCAAAGGCCACCCGGAGACGGGTGGCCTTTTTGTATGGTGCTTTGGTCTGGCGAATGTGAACTCCCGCCATGTTTTAGCCTTCGGCGGCTTTTTGCTTTGTCATCGGAGCGATCTTGTCGATGGCTTTGAAAAGGGAACCGGTGATTTTCGGCGCTTCCAAGGCGTCGAGCGAATCATCCAGTTGGGCGACCGTGCGGGCGCCGATGATTGAGGAGGTGACGGCCTTGTGCTTGAGGGTGAAATTGATGGCCATGTGATTGATCGACATGCCTTGGGCTGCTGCTAGATCGTCGAGGTTACGGATTTTTTCCTGCTGGGCGATGACTTGCTCTTCTTGGAGAAACCCGTCTGAGCGGGCGGCACGGGAGTCTTCTGGGATGCCATCGATGTATTTCGGGGTGAGCATCCCTTGGGCGAGTGGGGAGAAGACGACACAGCCCATTTTTTCCTCCTTCAGGTAATCAAGGATGCCTTCCTTTTCCGGCCAACGATTCAGGATGGAATACGGCGGCTGGTAAACAAGGCAGCGGATGCCCATTTTTTTCAGGATTTTTACCGCCTTCTTGAGCTTCTTCAGCGGGTATTTGGAAAGGCCGACGTAGAGCGCTTTGCCAGAGTTAACCGCAGTGGCAAGGGCGGACATAGTTTCCTCCAGGCGGGTGTTCGGATCGGGGCGATGTGAGTAGAAAACGTCAACGTATGGAATGCGGAGGCGTTTCAACGATTGATCGAGGGAGGCGAGTAGGTGTTTGCGGGAGCCCCATTCTCCGTAGGGGCCGCCCCACATGTCGTGACCGGCCTTGGTGGTGATGATCAGTTCGTCGCGATGGCAGGCGAAATCCTCCGCGAGGATGCGCCCGACGTTTTCCTCTGCGGAGCCGGCGGGCGGTCCGTAGTTGTTGGCGAGATCGAAGTGGGTGATCCCACGGTCGAACGCGCGGCGCATGATTTTCCGAGACTCCTGGAAGTCATCGACGTGGCCGAAGTTGTGCCAGAAACCGAGGGAAATTTCTGGAAGGAGCAGGCCGGAGTCGCCGCAGCGTCGGTAGTTCATGACATAAACTTTAAACCTCAAGGAAGAAGGGGAGGGAGGGTCTGCATTCTGCTGCCAATCGCAGCGCAGCGCAGTGGAGATGGAGGGACTAGAAAATCAGATATTCCCTCAAATAGGAATTGAGCAAAATAGCTTTGCGAGGGTGCTTGGGTTGCTGGGCAGCAAAATGCAGCCCCTCCTTGGGCGGAATCTCAATCTGCGTTTTGCCAATCGACAATGGCGAGGTCGGGAATTCTCGAAAATGCGCGGGTATTGTGGGTGACGAGAGCCAGATCGAGGGCGCGCGCCTGACCCGCGAGCTGGAGGGTGGCGACTGAAGATCACCACTACCTCTCGCCTGCCAAGGACTGAAGTCGCTGGAGCAGCGGCGGATGCGAGTAGTCGAGGACGATGCGGAGCTTGTGGGGGGCTGGGTGGGAGAGGTGGTCGGAGGTGAGCTTTTTGAGGGCGTTGGCGAGGGCGTCGGGGCTGCCGGTGGATTTGGAGGCGTAGGCATCGGCCTCGAACTCGTGTTTGCGAGACCAGGCGTTGGCAAGGACAGAGAGGAGTTTTGAGGCTGGCTCTAGGAGGATGGTGAAGAAAATCAACCCGGTGTGTGTGGAGATTTTTTCGACAAAGAATGCTTCATGCAGTGCTGCAGCAAAGGTGCCGTTGGGATCGACGGCGAGACCGATGAGGAAGAAGATGAGTCCCATCTGGAGGATGCCGACGAGGAGACGTTGCTTGATGTGGCCGAGTTTAAAATGCCCGATTTCGTGGGCTAGGATGCCGAGTATTTCGGGGGTGGTGGACTTGTCGATTAGGGTGTCGAAAAGGGCGATTTTCTTAAATTTCCCGAAGCCGGTGAAGTAGGCGTTGCCTTTGGTGGAGCGTTTGGAGCCGTCCATGGTGAAGACGCCTTGGAGGGGGAAACCGCATTTGTCGCCAAGGGATTCGATTTCGGTTTTTAGCTCACCATCCGGCATGGGGGTGAATTTATTAAAGATAGGGAGGATGAGGGAGGGGGCGAGGTAGGTAGCGATGAGTTGGAAGGCGGTAACGAAAGCCCATGCCCCGAGCCACGCGTTCGGGACTTCGTTGAAGATCCAGAGGATGCCGGCCATGAGGGGAAGACCAAGGGCGGCGGCGAGGGCTAGGCCTTTGATGCGGTCTGCGAAGAAAAGGCCTTTGGTGGATTTGTTGAACCCGAATTTCTCCTCGATGACGAAAGTCTCGTAGTAGTCGAAGGGGATGGAGACAATATTCTGCGCCAGAAAGAGTGCGGAGAGGAAAATGAGGCCTGCGACGATTTCATTGCCGGAAAGGGAGTGTGCGAGCCCGTCTAGGAAGGAGAAGCCGTGTGCGAACCAGAAGACAAGCAGGAGTGAGAGGGAGAAGGTAGCGCGGAGAATGTCGAAGCGGGAATTGATGGATAGATAGGAGCGGGCTTTGTCGAGTTTCTCCTGATCCATGAGGCCGTCGAGTTCCGGCGGCGGAGTGCTGGGGAAGGTCTTGATATTGAGGAGAGTGGCGATGAATTCCAAATTCCAGAGGAGGAAGAGGGAGATGACGATGATGAGGGCTAGGGTGTTCATTGTAGTAAAAAGTGCCGAGTGATTTGACGGCGGGTTTGATTTTAGTGGCCGTCTATGTCCGCTTCGCTCCCATTGTGATCAGTGGAAGACTTGGATTTTGTTAAAGAGGAACCACGGATGCACCCAAGGGCATAGCAAACGCGGATGGGCACGGATCGCATTCCTTATGACTTGAGTTGTGGCTCTTTTTTGAGGTTGAAAGTTTAGAATTTAAAGTTTTCCTAACGCTGAATGAGGTTGAAGATGGGGGGGGCGGATTCTTTCCAGGTTAGCGCGGTGGTGGCTTGGATGACGGCGTCTTCGTCGTCCCGGCGGTAGAATACGCCGGCGTCCCGGAGGCGGCGGGCGGTGGTGAGGATTGCTTTGAGTTCGGGTGCGATGCTGAGGTAGGTGACGATGACCGCAAAGGCGACGGCGAGGAGGAAGATGGCGAGGACGCCGGTGAATGGGATGCGGACGGCGATCAGACCGAGGATGGCGATCATTGCGGCGAGAGGAGGGACGGCCATTCCGAAACGGCGGGCGCCTTCGCGGGAGGCTGCGGCTTTGGGTTCTCGGGTTTTCCAGTCTTCAAGGGCTGACTTCCGCAGTAGGCGGGCGTAGGAGGTGGCGTCGCTCTCTTTGTCGATAGGGAGATTTTCGTCTCCGAAGGCTTTGTTCCATTTTTCGAGGTCGCACTTGCATTGGCGCTTGGTGCTGGAGGAAAGGATACGCATACCGAACCACCAGCGCGCGATGAAGGCGACGATGATTGGAAGCATGGCCAGAACGATGAGTATGCGGAACACGGCGGGAAGATGGGGTATTGAATGCAGTACGTCCAACATTGAACGTCGGTTTCGTCGCAGGATAAGGTCAATCTGAGAGTGTTTCTTTCAAGGCGAATTCTGCGATTTTGGTGAAGATTTCCTTACTGGCGACGTGGAAGAGGTCATTGTGACCGGCTCCGGGTATTTTGAGGAATTCTTTAGTAGTGGCTGGGCTGGCGTCGAAGAGTTTTTGACCGTGACGAAAGGGGATTACTCCATCGTTTTCGCCGTGGATGATAAGGAGTGGGGAGTTGATGGTTTTGATGCGTTTGTGATTTGGAAAACGGTCACCAGGGAATAGCGGGAAGGGAGTTGGGATGGCAGTGGTGAACGCGGATCTGAAGGGTGAGATCAGGATCAGAGCTGATGGTTTTTGGTTGGAGGCCAGCCACACGGAAGGGCCGCTGCCTACCGACCTTCCGGTGATGATAATCGAAGATGTTGAAATGCCGATTTTTGTCAGATGATTCCATGATGACTGGATCGCGCGTTGGCAGGAGTCCTCGTTTGGCGTGCCGGTGGAGAGGCCGTATCCAGGATAGTCGTATGCGAAGACACCGAGTCCCCGAGTATGGAGTTCTTCGTAGAGCTGAGAGGAATGAGCGAGATCCTCCGTATTTCCATGGGAATAGAGTATCGTCGGCATTCCTGCTTCGGCAGGTAGATGGACGAAGGCGATGGATTCGTTCTTAGGGGTTTTTAAGAAATCCAGATTGGGATGTGAGCGTGTGTAGGAGGTGGCTGGAGGGGCAAAAAGGATGCGATCTGCGAGGGTGCAGGACGCGAGCAAAAGGAGCGCGTAAATTGATACGAGCGAAATGAACGGACGTTTCCAGCTCCATTTCCCAATCAGGATTCTCTTCCAATTCATGTTTTATGGTAGGATTGAGCGCAGGTTTCAGGAAAGGAGAAACCAAGGCTGCTCAGGAATCCTTTTCGACTTCTTAGTGGAGTTTGATGACTTCATGGAGAATGGGTATCTCTGGATTCCTGGAAATGTAAAAAGAGGAACCACAATCGAAGGGCCGCGGAGACGGACGGACTGAAAATTAAATCTCTCCGTCAAATGGACGCGGATGAACGCGGATGAACGCGGATAGCATTCCTTGTGGCTCGGGTTGTGGTGTTTTGACCGCGAATGGACGCGAATGAAGACGGATGGGGTATTTGGTTCTGGGTTCTGGGTTCTGGGTTCTG
>CAJJBR010000064.1 GCA_905182475.1 Akkermansiaceae bacterium
TTGTGATTTGTGATTTGTGATTTGGCGGTTCCGGAAACGGCGGAATTTCAGCTTTGAATTTTAGGTCTTCCTCGCTGTAGGCGAGATGCAGCAACAGCATGGGGCTCAAGGCCCATGCTGTTGTTGCGCCCTGCCTACAGCAGATTTTTCTTGGGAAGGGACCCGCGATTTAGAAATCGCGACTGCAACGGCTGCGGAGTTTCAGGGTGATTCGCCGGGCAGGTCGCGATTTCTAAATCGCGGTTCCCTTCCACTTGATGCGTCGACATTTTCACGATTCTCTATGCGCGGCAGTATCGCCGTGGGTTTCAATCCACGGACATCGATTCCGGTTTAGCTCCCGTCGCGTAGTGATGCCTCAAGCGCTTTCACGGCGCTCAACACGATCAACTCTCGTCCGTTTTAAACCGTCACGCCGTGACGGGGAAATGGCTTGGTGGATGCAGTTTTCCGTTTCCTGGCCTGTCCTCGTGAAGCCCTAGCGTAGGCGCCCTGCCCTTCATGCGATACTGGCGCGCATTGAGCATTGAGCATTGAATTTTAGGTCTTCCTCGCTGTAGGCGAGATGCAGCAACAGCATGGGGCTCTAGCCCCATGAACTTCCCAAACCAAGCCCATGCGTGCTGAATGCACGCGGGAAATGCGCAACCATCCACCGTGCCTACAGCACGGGCATTGGCTGGAACATGGTTCATGGGGCTCAAGCCCCATGCTGTTGTTGCGCCCTGCCTACAGCAGATTTTTCACAAGAGGTGAAGCGCGGCGGGATAAGACCAGTTTCGGCCCCTCTTTAGCGGGAGCGTCGTCGATTTCGCCCCGTCACTTCAAAGAATTTGCGACAAGGCTCTGTAACAAGGCGCAGCGGCGGTTACGGCGATGCAGCTTCTTCAGTAGTCAACCGAGCCGCAATGGCTTCGAGTATTGCATACTCGGCGCCGGCAACGTCCACGCAAGTGGCCAGGGGTTCGGGTCTCGCCAGCATAGCACCCGAGATCTGAATCGCCGAGGTCACCTGCGAGAATGACCAGGATATTGGGACGTTCAGAACACTAGGAAACCGAGCAAAAAAGTGAGAAGGAGAAGGCGAGAGATTTCATCATGGGATGAAGATGTAGGTTACGAAATGATCATGTCTTCCAGGTTGGTGGTCAGGGTTCCGAGGGTTTCATGCCCGCTATCTGTCACACGGTAAATTTTCTCCAGCCGTATGCCGCCAATGCCTGGCAAGTAGATCCCAGGCTCGATCGTGGTCAGCATATTGGTTTGCAGAAATTCGGTGGAGCGGGAGCGCAGCCAGGGCGCTTCGTGGATCTCGAGCCCCACGCCGTGACCGACCCCGTAGTGAAATTCTTCGTAGCCGGCGGAGGTCACTGTTTCACGCGCCAGCTTATCGATTTCCCCCATCGAGGCTCCCGCCCGGACGGCATTCGCCGCGCGATCCAGTGCCTCCTGGACAACGGGGTAGGCCTTGACGGCAAAATCGGGAAGCTCTCCGATAAACAGGGTGCGTGTGGAATCGCTGCGGTAGGAGGACAGCTCCGCCCCCCAGTCGATGAGCAGCGCCTCTCCGGCGGCGATCCTTCGTTGGCCGGATGTGTGATGGGCGCTGGCGCTGTTGGGGCCGCTGGCTACGATGATGTCGGTGCCGGGAAACGCCTGACGATCGGCACCAAGCGCCCGCATGCGGGCGTCCAGCTGGTTTACGATGTCGCGTTCGGTTCTGCCGATCAGCTTGCTAGCACCGCCGCTGATCAGCTCTGCGAGGGCTGCTTCGGCAATGGCGACACACCGCCGTGTGAGCGCAATTTCCGACTCGTCCTTGACCGCACGCAAGCCTGCCAGAAGGTTGGGAAGGGCCTGAAGGGTGACACCGGCTGCGGTGGCGTGCTGCGCGAGTAGGAGATAGGAGCTGGCGGAAAGTCGTGAAGAGTCTATGGCGCAGTTGTTCAATCCCCGTTTCGCTGCCTCCGTCATGAGGAAGCGCTCCATTTGAGCCGATTCGGTCGAAAGTGTGGTTGGCAACAGGATCTCGCAGTCCGGGGCGACGGATCGCACCTCTGCCAGCAGCATGTGTCTTGAGATGCCCATGGCTCCTTGATCCGATAAAACCAGCCAGAAGATGCCCTCGTGGACTCCCGTCAGGTAATGGATGTCGTGGTGATCGGATACAATCAGCGCATCGATTTTGTCGGATACCTTTCGCGCTGATTGCAATGCCAGCTGCCGTCGTTTTGCAAAGTTTGGGGTGAGGGCAAGTAATTGCTCGCCGGAGGATGTGCTGGTTTGGGAGATATTTGGTTTCGTGTCCAAAGACATATTTTAGGTGAAATTGAGGTGAAATTGAGGTGAATGAGGGCTTCCTGAAAGCATGAGAAGTGAGAGCTTTCTGAGCAACGTTCAATTCGAGAAGGCTATGTTTATTTTGCGAAGCCGCATGTTTAAGTTGCGAAGGATCGAAATAGCGTTTGGTGGTGCTTCGTAACCACGCCAATCTAGCCTGACGGCTTGGCTATTTTTTCAGTCATCGTTTTTCCCTCTTATGAAATCACTTGCACTATTCATCATTATCATCGCAGCGGCTCCGGCACTTGTGGCGGCCCCGGTTCTGGACGCCGACAAGCTTCTCAAAAAACAGGATTTTTGGATCAACGAAGACTTCGATTGGTATAAAAACCAGATTCCAATGTTCGATTGTCCTGACGAGGAGATCAACACGACCTACTACTACCGCTGGGAGCTGGTGACCCGCCACCTGGTTTATGGAAATCCGACCAACGGCTACGCGTTCACCGAGTTTGCAAACCGGCCGTCCTGGTCCGGAGCATACGGCACCATCGCCTGTCCTGCGGCCATGCAGATCAATGATGTGCGCTGGCTCCGCGATCCGAGATACGTGCGCGACTACGTGCGCTTCTGGATGCGTCATCCCGGCGCCCAGCCACGCAACTACTCGTTCTGGGCGGCGGATTCCGCCTGGGCCGCGCACCTGGTCCAGCCGAACGAGGATTTCATCACCGATCTGCTGCCAGATCTGGTAGAAAACTACGAGGGCTGGGAAAAGCGCGGTTGGGTGGAGGAAATGGGCATGTTCTGGCAGCTCGGCCACGATGACGGCATGGAGTTCGATATCAACGCGCAACAGACCAAGAACATCATGCGCGGCGGGCAGTCGCTGAGACCCAGTTTCAATTCCTATATGTGGGCCGATGCCAACGCCATCGCCAGTATCGCCGAACTCGGGGACAAGCCGGATCTGGTAAAGAAATTCTCCGGCAAGGCCGAACTCATCAAAACCGCGCTCCAGAAAAACCTGTGGGATCCCTCGCGGGCGTTCTTTTTCCCGATGAGCAACCAGGAGCATGAGAAGGACGGCCACGTCGTAAAAAAACACTCTCTCACCTATGAGACCGGTCAGTTCGCGGGGAGCGAGCACGGCCGCGAGTTGCACGGCTACGTCCCATGGGCGTTCAATCTGCCTGATCCGGGTTTTGAAGACGCCTGGGCCTTCCTGATGGATGAGAATTTCTTCAAAGCCAAGTACGGTCCCACCACCGTCGAGCGCAACGACCCGCTTTTCGCGCTCAAAGGCGGTTGCTGCTGGTGGAGCGGCCAGTCGTGGCCTTTCGCGACCGCGCAAACGCTGAAAGCGATGGCCAACCTCCTGCAGAACTACGAGCAGAAACATGTTACCAGGGATGATTATGCGGATTTGCTACACACCTTCTCGATAAGCCATCGCAAGGATGGAAAACCATACATCGCCGAGGCTCTCAATCCCTTCACCGGCTCCTGGAAAGGCCATGACATGGCCAACCGCAGCGAACACTACTTCCACTCGGGATACACCGATCTGGTGATCACTGGCCTGGCCGGAATCCAGCCGTCCGCTGGCGATGAACTGACCATCGATCCGCTCGTCCCCGATGGCTGGGATTACTTCGCCCTCGACGGCCTGGCATACCACGGGCACCTGGTTTCCGTCATCTGGGATAAAACCGGCGAGCGCTATGGCTCTGGCAAGGGCTTCCAGGTTTTGGTAAATGGCAAGCAAGTCGCCACCGCCGCCACTCCGGGCAAGCTGACCGTCAAGCTCCCGCCCGCGAAAATCATTCCGATCAACAAAACCCCGGCCATGAACTTCGCGGTCAATAACGACGCCGACTACTACCCCCGCTACCTCGCCTCCCATGTTCATCCGGGTAGTTCTCTCGCCAACCTCAGCGACGGACAGTTCGTTTACGACATCAGACCCGCCAACCGCTGGACCACCGCCGGATCGGCAGATTCCAAGGACTGGGTGGTAGTGGACTTCGGCACCGAACGCCCTGTCAACACCGTGAAGCTGTATGTCCTAGACGATGGTCAGGACACAGAGCTTCGCGCCCCGTCGAAGATCGAGCTCGAACATTGGGATGGCAACGCCTGGAAGAAGGTTCCGGGTCAAAAGGCATCGGCCACTGCGCCATTGGGTCGCCGCCCCCACATCATCACCTTCCCGACTCGGGAAGCCTCGCGACTGCGGGCAGTGCTCCACCATGCGGAAGGCGCGCGCTCCGGTCTTACCGAGTTCGAAGCCTGGGGACCGGGCGACAAGCCCTATGTCCCCGCATCACCTCCCGAAGGCAATATCGCCTATAGGGCAGAGGGAGAAGAGTTTCCAAAAATCACCGCCTCCCACTCGGATCGTTACGGTGGCATCCCAAGCCGTGCGATCGACGGGAAAATTAATTTTAAAGCCACCCCCACAAACCGCTGGACTTCGCACGGATCACCCGATGAAAGCGATTGGCTGGAGCTTGAGTTCGCCGATAAAACTCTCGTCGGGCGCGTAGTCCTCCACCTGTATGACGACCGCCGGGGCGTCCGGGCACCTACGGATTACCATATCGAGGGCTGGACAGGGAGCGAGTGGAGCAAAATCGCTGGTCAGACAAGCTCGCCCGCCGTCCCGACCGGCAACATGGCCAACACTGTCACATTTCCGCAACTCAAGCTCCGCAAACTCCGCGTCGTCTTCACCCACAACGGCAAGGCCCGAAGTGGTGTGACCGAGCTCGAAGCGTGGGAAAAATGACGCTTTCGGAAAGAGGCCATACTGCCGAGCTAATTTCACAGCCCGGATAGCCGGGGCTTTCATCTGCTTGCCTCCGTTTCGCTGTGGATGAAATCCGAGTGTGGTTGAGCCAAGCGGCAGGGATTCGCCAAATCAGGCTTTCCATTCCATACAAGTTGCCTAAAAGAGGTTATGTTCATCCATGAAAAAGACGCGCCGAGGGACAGCGCCGAGGGCCGCGACCACATCTGGCATTCCAACCCCGGTTTCACTCCCACGGAAGACCTGCTCTTCGTCCACGTCACCGTTCCGCCCGGCGGCGGGCACCCCTTCCACAACCATCCGAACAAGGAGGAAATGATCTACATCCTCGAAGGTGAGGCCGAGCAGTGGTTGGAGCAGGAGAAGCAGACCCTCGGCCCCGGTTCATCCATCTTTATCCCGAAAAGCGTCGTGCATGCCACCTTCAACCGCAGTAGCAAGGAACTCAAATTCATCGCCGTGATCACCCCGTGCTCTTCCGAAGGCCCGGTGCAAAACATGGTGGATCACCTTGAGCCATGGAAATCCATCCTCGCGGAAATGTGAAGCCGGATACAACCAGTGGGGGACAGGATTACTTTTGAACTGGAGTGCATAGGTTCTTCATCCCCAACGGGGATACGGATTTAAGCCCGGGGTTGCCGGCCTGCCCTCCGAAGCAGCGAAGCGCGAAGGAGGGAGCAGGGCGGAGGCTACCTTGGATACTCCCGCCCCCCGGATATCCCAACCCCAACGGGGTTGCGACCGTCCCGGAATCAATCCCAGACGTATTTCTCTTCGTAGCTTTGGCCATGAAGCCGCAGAAGCATGATGTATCCGGTGGTTATTCAGGATCGGACGCCTCGTTGACGAATTCCTTGCTCCCGATCACCGCCCCGTCCGAGAAATACCTCACCCGATGCCGCAACATCTTCGCCATCGAAATCTCCGGTAGGTAGCGGTGACTTTCAGTCGCCGCTCCTTCCTCTTCCTTCATCGCAGCCAAAGCCTCCGCCTCATTTACGCATAAGGGCTGTCCCATTGCGATGTCTCACACGGTAGGGCTGATCCGGCTCGGTCAGCCCACTTTAAAAATCTAGCCGCCCGCCTCACCCACACGGCAGTGAGATCCCGGGGGGGACGCCATGTCTTGCCGTGGCTTCACTCTCTTTCCTGAGATACGCCGCGTCCGTTTTTGATCAGGGCCGACCGAGCCGGATCAGCCCTACCATGATTGAATGGCTTGTTCCTTTCCATGGCCAATGGTCATCTCGAGCGCCGTCGAGGCGGGTTTGGTCAGCCCCGGCAGGGGCGACAGATTCTAGCCGCCAGCGTGAGCTAGCGGAACCGGAACGAAGTGGAGATAGCCGGAGGCAAATAGAGGGACACGAAAACTGAACCCTCCCTCAAATAAGAATCTGGAAATCGCTGAGGATGTGGCCGGGGTTGCTGGGCAGCAGAATGCAGCCCCTCCTTGGGGCTGAAGAACCGTCGCCACCCAGTTCAAAAATCATCCTGCCCACCACTTTGAGTTACACCCTCCGGAGAGCGCGCCTGCGGAGAACGCGCCTGCGGATCAGCGTTTGCTGTAGTAGATCGTTGGCGGGTTGTCTTTGGTGGGAATCGCGAACTGGAGCAGGCGCTGGCCGTCTAGGACTGGCTCCAGTTCTAGGACTAGAGACTTTCCATCTTTGGCGAGCTTTGCGGAGGTGATTTTCTCCTCGCGTTCTTCTTTCTTAGGCGAGCCATAGGTCGGGCTGTCGAGGTAAGTCCAGGATTTGATCTTTGTTGCCGATGCATCCTCGATTTTCACGGGGCCGGAGAATGAGACGGTGTAGGTGTCTCCGCTGCGGGTGATGTTTTCTACGGTGGATTTTGCTTTCGCTGGATCGTAGGTGATGTGGACAAGGGCGGCTTCGTTGCCACCTTGGGAGCGCCAGCCGCGACCGGTTTGGCCGGCGTAGAGGGATCCATCAGGAGCGAATTGCGAGCGCATGACTCCCGATGGGAAACCTTTTCCGAAGGGAAGGACTGCGGCTTCCTCGTTGCCATCAACCTTGTTCACGACAATCTGGAAAAGGGTGGAGAGTGTCTGATCGCCCATGAATATGTGGCCGTCGGTGGGGCCGAACTTTCCTTCGGTGAGATTCCACACGGGGCTGCCGGGGGAGTTGGCGAGGTGGCCGTGGGGGAGGAGGGCGATGGCTAGCTCGTTGCGGGATTGCACATTCTCCCATTTCAGCTCCGGGGATTCCGGGCTGAGGCCGGGGAGATCGACCAAGCTGGCGGGCTGTCCGTAGAACTTGTCCTTGGAGATGCGGTGAAACTTGGAGGTGCCGAAGAACGATCCTTGGTTATCCGAGTAGTAGATGAGTCCGTCGGAGCCGGTGCCGATTCCGGCCGGGCTGCGGATGCCGTTTGCGAAGGGAACGGTGGTTCCGTCAGGGGCGATCTGCAGGCACCATCCGCGATAGCCGCCGTTGCTGCCCATCCATGCTGCTCCGCTTTTGAACATGTGGCGGCTCTCACCGGCGCAGCTCAGATTGAGGTTCACGTAGTAGTTCCCATCGCCGCCTTTGGCTGGGCCGTGGAGGTATTCGTGGTAGTTGGAGGTGAATAGGAAATCGTCCGAAACGGTGCGGTACTCATCGGTGACGCCGTCGCCATCGTGGTCGATGAGGCGGGTCAGTTCCGGTTTCTGGCCGATGATGATTTCACTGAGGTCGTCCTTTTCGATGATGACGCCCATGGCATCGAGGAGGCCGTCAGCGATTTGTTTCCATGTCCCGTCCTTGTAACTCCAGACACCAGCGGTGCGGGTGGAGACGACCATGGTGCCGTCCTTTGCGAAATCCATTCCGAGTGGCTCGAAAAGCTGTGGGCGGCCATCGCGGTCTGTCGGCGCGGGGATCTGCTCTCCGGAATAGCCGGGTGGGAGCTGTAGGCCGGTCACGGATGTCGGGGAGACTTTCACTGGAGTGGTCGGGGCGGCACCGAGGCGGGGACGCCAGACGTTTTTCGCAGCCGGGAGGGTGAAGGAGATGGTGGCGGAGTCCAGTTTCCCGGCAGGGGCTGTCCATGTGCCGTCTTTGATTTCTCCGTTGGAGACGCTCGCGTCCTTCATGGCTTCCGTGTTGAGGGAGAATTTCTGAGCTGTCTTGAAATCCCCTGAGACTTTGAGGCTGGCTTTACCGCTTTGTTCTGCGTGGAAGGTGACGCTGATGTCGTTTTCCCCTACGGTGTAATGGAAGGTTGGCTCACCGGCCTTTTCTGGCGACATCGTGTAGCCACGAAATTTCGCTCCGGCGGCGGCGAGGTGGTCTGAGAAATCGGCCTTGCCGTAGAGGTTTTCCTCCTCGGCAGCGAAGTTTGCGTGGATGGGATTTTTGAAGGAGAGGTCAATGGCCTCGCCGGTTTGCTGGTGATGGGGGACAAGAAGCGAGCTAGCTAGGGGGATCTCTTTGGCCTCATGCCCTATGCTTGAGACGGCATTGGCACGGCCGTTCATTTCGTTTTTCAGATTCAGGAATCCGCCCCACCATACGCGGTTGAAGGAGAGGTTGAGAGGATCAAAGGCGTAATTAAGACCTGCCGGAGTGCCGACGTAAACGGTGCGCGCAGAGCTTTTTGCCAGGCGTGCACGGAAAGCGCGGGTCTGGCTGGTGACGAGAATCTCGGCGCGATTCATCGAGGCCTCGCCCTTGGATACTTCCCTTGTGTCTTTCACGATCACTGACTCCGGCCCGCTGTTTTCGGGTTTGTTGAGAGTGAGCAGGTATTGATTGATGGCGGTAAGCCGCAGGTCATCCACAATGGTTTCCGCATAGGGCGGCATGATGGGGAGGTATGGATCACCGGTTGTCGCCCCGCTTTCCGCGATCGCGATTTGCCCTGCTGGAGTGCGCATGGAACTGATGAGGTAGTCCTTATTTGCCAGGACTTTCGAGCGCTTCTGATCGGCGGTAACGATTTCGCGCTTGCGGGGAGTTTTATGGAAAACGCCGTAGAGGCTGGGGCCGGTGCGGACGGCGGGGTCATTGGAGATGACGGAGTGGCACTCGGCGCAACCCAGGGAGTGGAAAGATTCCTCCCCGTAGCGGACCAGATCGAGGTTCTTCTGTTGCATGACAATGGCACCTGGCGGGATATCGGAGAAATTCTCCGCCTTCACCTCAAACTTGCGGATGGCGATGGGGCCGTGGTCACCCTGGATGAAAATCGCGTCCTTCGCGACCACGCCGTCGCGTGGATGGGCTTGGGTCGGGCCATTGACGACGGTGTTTTTCTGAACCTCTTTGCCGTTGACCTTCACGGAAAGAAACACGGGATTCTCAAAGATTACTCCGGCCTCTCCGATGCGCGGCGCGCGGAAGCGGATGGAAAGCGTCTGCCACTCCCCGGCGGGTTTTGCGGCGTTCACCGAGGGCGCGGTGCCACCACTGTTCGGGGGCTTTGCGCTATCGTCCCAAAGCTGGTAGATGCCGCCGAGATCGGAGAAGGAGACGTTCTTTTTTCCATGGCTATCCAGGATCTGCACTTCGTAACGACCCATGAGATACACCCCGGAGTTGGAGCCTTTGGAGACCATGAACTCCATATTCACGGAGCAATCGCCGTAGCTCTCAATCGTTTGAAGATAGGGTGCTCCTTTGTAATTGGGCGCATTGGTGATGATGGCGGTCCCTTCGTTCTCGGCCATGTCGAGTTTTCCGGTGGCGTTGGCAGAGATTTTTCCGCAGGTGACCCAGCGCTTATCGGACTGGAAAATATCCCCGATCGGGGCTGCGTTTACGTTGGAAATGAGTAGGCCGGCGGCCAGTAGGAAAATTCGCATGGTCGAGTAATGTTAAAAGTGCGCGGGACAGAGCCCGCGGCGGATTGGGGAGGTGGAGTTTTTTATCTCAAAGGTTTCGGAGAGGAGATAGTGGAATTTTACCGGCTTTTCGGGACGAGTCCGGTGCGGAAAACATTTTCTCCGGGATAGGGGATGCCATCGGGATTCGGGGTATCGACAACTTCGATTCCGAGGAGCTTGAAGGCATCGAACAGGACAGCCCCGACGTGGGCGAAGGCGACGGCTGCGTGGTGGTGGTAGTTCCCCAGCAGGACGTGGCGGTAGAAGCGGTGGAAGCCGGGTAGGTAGGCGGTGCCGGTGCAGCCGAAGGTTTTGGGATCGAGATCCAGGAAATGACCCTCGCAGATGTAGGCGCGCAACTTGTCGCCGTGGCCGTGGATCTGGACGACGGTGATGGGCGAGGCGGCGATCTGGCCTTCGATGGTGCCACGGGTAATATCCGGTTCCGTATCCGGCTCCATCAGGCGTTTCATAATGAGCTGGAATTTCATCTCCGGATCTTTGAGCAGCTTGCTTGCGGTGTTTCCGCAATGGAACATGCCGACCATGTCTTTGAGCGGGTAGTCTTTGAGAGACTCGTGGAGATTGCCCGGGATGGAGTGGTTGATATCGAGCACGGTAACGGTGTTGTCACTGGCGTACTGACCCATCAGCTCCGCGACGAGCGAGTAGGCGTCGTTTTCGCAGGCGATGGGGAAACCTTTGTCCGCCATGCGTCCGTTGATGAAACATGGGACGTGCTTGAGTGCGAACTCCTGCTCAGACCAACACTGGGAGGCGGCTCCGGAGAGCTTGAGTCGGTCGCGAAAATTCCGTATCGCCTGCTCGTAATCGGAGAGCCGCCCGACGAATTCCTCGTCCTCCGGGATGGAAGGCATTTCCTCCTTCATGTCCTCGGCGATGGCCCCGGATTCCTTGATGAGTTTGATCTCGTTCTGAATATCGAAGTGGCCAAGCTCCTCGATCTCCACCCCGATGGATTGCAGGGAGGCGATGTTGTAGTTGCAGGTTTCGAAATCGCGGGGACGCGGGCCAAAGAGGCCGATGGTGGCGTTTCCCACGCCTTTGACGACTTTGATGATTTTCAGGAAGTGGGCGATCTCCTCCGCGCCCTGTTCTGCGGAAATGACCGGCAGTTCGGGGATGTGGACGCGATGCTGAAGGTCACGCTTGCGGATGGCCATGGCTGCAGAAAGAAGTCCGCAGAGGGCATCGCCGCGCTTCTGGAGCATGGTCATCGCGTTTTCCTCGGCCGCCGCGATGAGCAGGATGGGGCCGGGGAAGGCTTTTACGAAGGCGGCGTCCTCGATCTCCGGAGAGAAGTTTCCGAGGAAAAGCACAGCGGCATCGCATCCCGCAGCGATGAGCTGGGCGGCGGCATCGGCAGCGTGAGCGCGTGTCTCGATCACCGCGCAGTCACCCTCGGGGCTGGTGACTTCTATGCCGAGGGCATTGGTGGCTGCGACAAGCCTTTCCGAGCGCTCTTCGGCGAGCGGACGTGGAAAGCAATTGCGGGATGCTGAGACGAAGCCGAGTTTGATATCGGGCGAAAATTGTCCAAGTGGGAGATGCATAGTCTTGTTTTTATTATCTGCGGTGGGACCAAGAAGGGAGGTCGATGCGCTCGCCGCCTTTGAGGGCGGACTCGTGGGCGAGGATGCCTGTGAGGGTGATGTTGGCGGACTCGACGGCGTTCGGGTAGGAGTCGGTTCCGGTATTCAGCATGTCCAGGAACTGGTGGACGAGGTGGGGGTGGGAGCCACCGTGGCCTGCACCCTGGGTGAAGGAGAGATGCTCTTCTCCGTCATCGCCGCCATAGACGCCGCCGGTGGTGAATGCGCGGATTTCCTCGGGGAGCCTGTCCGCGTAATCGGGAGCAGTGACCTTGGATGGGATTTCCGGCTCAGGTTTTCCTGCCGTATGCATCACCAGTGGTTCGTGCTCGATGAGTGGCCACTCGACGGATTTCTCTGATCCGTAAACTTCGATGGTCTCGCGATACTGGCGTGCGACATCGAAGAGCGAGCGGTAAATGTGTGCGGAGAGATCGCTGTCTTTGAATTTCACATGGGTGGACTCGACGGCGAAAGGAGAGTTGTAGGCGGCATGCATTTCCTCGCGGATGGTGCCGGAGGCGAAACAGGAAACGTATTCCGCTTCGTTGCGCGCGAGACCGAGAGCAGGGCCTACGCAATGGGTGGCGTAGTGCATGGGTGGAAGGCCGGGCCAGTAGCCGGGCCATCCTTCCATATCCTGCTGGTGGGAGGCTTTGATGAACTGGAGTTTTCCGAGTTCGCCTTTGTCGTAGAGTTCCTTCATGTAGAGGAATTCACGGGCGTAAACCACGGTCTCCATCATCATGTATTTCAGGCCGGTCTCGTTGCAGAGGTCGACGATGGCTTTGCAATCCTCCTCACTGGTGGCCATGGGCACGGTGCAGGCTACGTTCTTGCCGGCCTTGAGTGCGGCGATGGTCTGCTCGGCGTGGTTCGGGATGGGTGTGTTGATGTGGACGGCTTGGATGGAATCGTCCGCGAGCAGTGCTTCGTAACTGGTGAAACGGCGTTCGGCCGGGATGTCGAATTTGTCCCCGATCTCGTTGAGGGATTTCTCGTTGCGCTGGCAGATCGAGATTTCACCACACATGGGGTGGCGCTGGTAGATGGGGAGGAATTCGGCTCCAAAGCCGAGGCCGACGATTGCGATATTGGTTTTCATAAGTGTGTTGGTTTGTTTGGGGTTGGTGTAATGGAACGCGGACTTTAGTCCGCATATGTTTGTGAATTGAGGGATGACGGGCGGACTAAAGTCCGCGTTCCGTTATTTTTTCAGATCTTGTGCTTTAAGCATGCCCTGTTGTGCGGCGGCCTCCTAAGAGGAGTATAGGCAGGATTGGCGATCTCATGGGATGTGTTCGGGAGCCAAGATGGAGTGTCGAGTGGAAGTCCGCTATGTTCATTCCGACAAATCTGTGTATTATTCCGACAAGCATGGCTGCAGAAGGAAATAGGGAGGAGTGGTTGGACAGGCTTCCGGCGGGTCAGTTTCGGATGTTGTTCGAGCATCTGTCGGGCATGCTATTCTTCGCAAAGAACCTTGAACTGAAGCTGATGATGGGGAACCCCGCCTTTCTTGCGCGCTGCGGGAAGACCTCCGAACAGGAGATCGTGGGGAAGGACGATTACGCCCTGTTTCCACCCAGACTTGCGGAGCATTTCCGCAACAATGACCTCGAGGTAATACGCACCGGCAATCCGCTGATGGATATCCTCGAACTCTTTCCCGATGAACACGGAAATCCGGACTGGTCGATGACCGACAAGATCCCACTCTTTGATAAGGACGGAAAGGTATGCGGCTTGTGCGGCATTGTCCGCAGCTACGAAGGTGTGCGCGAGTCCCTCCAGCCCTACCTCGATCTCCAGCCGGCGGTGGAATATTTGAAAAAGAACTTCCGTGAGAAACTCGATATCTCGCTCTTGGGCAAAGTCGTCGGGCTATCGGAAAGGCAGCTCGAAAGAAAATTCAGGGAGACATTCCACCACAGCCCGCGCTCCTATCTCAATAGGATGCGCGTGCTCATCGCGGGCGAACTGCTGAAAAAGACCAACAAGACAGTCACGGAAATCGCCATAGAGGTGGGCTTCTACGACCACAGCGACCTCTCCCGGCATTTTAAAAAAGAGATGGGTGTCCCTCCTAGCGTTTTCCGATCCAAGTAGCAGCTCCATTCAATTCGCAAACCGGGCGGGACAATGCGCGTAATCAGGGCGCCTACGCTTGGGAGATCCCGGCAAGGAAAGCAGAACCGGATATGAGAATTGAACCGCCAAGTAAGATAAGTTCGCCAAGTTTTCCAAAGCCAAACGCTTTCTGAACCAGTGCATCTACATTTGAAGATATCTAACCGCAGATGGACGGGATTAACGCAGATCCGGGACGATGAAAATGGGATGGATTGCTGACGGTGTTCGTTTTCGAAAGCTTCGAACCTAAATTTCCGAAATCCCTTGTTTCATCTGCTTGCATCCCGTCCATCTGCGGTTGAAATCATCTTTCTCTCGTAATGTTTTCCCAAATGTAGAGGCCCTGCTTTCTGGACAGAAATCTTCAGCCAAAAAACTCTTTTGAGATCTTTGTTCTCTTGGACTTGGTGAACTTTTCTTACTTGGCGGTTCAATTTCTTGAGAAATCCCTAACTTAGGCGCCCTGTACGCGTAATCCGTTTTTTTGTATTCCAAAACTTGGAGAGAAGGTCTATCTGCATGGGCTTTCCGAGAGATGATCCAACCTGATGCCGTGCGAACCGGTGGCAGAAAAGAATTTCGGGTTTGCGGTGTCTAAGACCCCTAATAATTTCAATTTATGACAACAGGAGTAGGAACAAACAATCAGGAGGACGCCCTTGCCAAGCTGTCTGATATGACAGGCGGGCTGGCACCCATTGAAGAGGCTGAATTCAGAGCGAGACTCGAGAAGGCGGCTCAGCTGATGCGCGAAAAAGACTGGCAGGCGCTGTTGGTCACCGCCGGATCAAGCATGCTCTATTTTACCGGAACTCACTGGCACTCGAGTGAGCGTCTTGTCGCGGCACTAATTTTTCCAGACGCCAGCATCGTCTATATTTCCCCCGAGTTCGAGGTATCCACAATCACGGACTTCATGGGTCTGAAAAGCCCGGTTCGGAGCTGGGAGGAGCACGAGTGTCCCTACTCGCTGGTTTCAAAAATTCTCAGCGAGAAAAACATTACTTCTGGAAAACTCGGAATGGATGAGGCAGCACCGTTTTTTGTTTCCAACGGAATTGCAAAAGCCGCTCCTGATCTGGAGATGGTTGACGGAGCGGAAATCACCGCCCGCTGCCGGATGATCAAATCCCCGGCGGAAATCGCGATCATCCAGCGTGTGATGGATATGACCATCGAGGTTCACAAGGCGACGGCCTCCATTCTCACCGCAGGTATCTCGACGACCGAGGTGGTTTCTTTCATCGATAAAGCGCATCGAAAAGTGGGCGCGGCCAAAGGGAACTTCTTCGCCATCGTTCTGTTCGGAGAAGCGACCGCTTACCCCCATGGCGTCAAAGATCCGCAGATACTCAAAGAGGGCGACATGGTTCTAGTCGATAGCGGCTGCTCCGTCCTCGACTACATCTCCGATATTACGCGAACCTACGTTTACGGGACTCCAACCGAAAGGCAGCGCCAAGTCTGGGGCGATGAAAGGGCTGCCCAGCAAGCTGCTTTCGACGCGATATCGGAAGGCGCGGCGATTGCGGCAGTTGATGCCGCCGCACGTGGCGAGCTGGAGTCGCGGGGTTACGGCCCCGGCTACCGGGTTCCGGGTCTGCCCCATCGCACCGGTCACGGCATCGGGTTGGACATTCACGAATGGCCATACCTGGTTGGAAACAACGATACAAAACTGGAAGCCGGCATGTGTCTTTCCATCGAGCCGATGCTCTGCATCTACGGAGAATTCGGAGTCCGGCTAGAGGATCACTTTCATATTGGGGAGTCCGGCCCCAAGTGGTTTACTCAACCCAGTAAGTGCATCGACGACCCGTTCGGGCTGAATGCGGATTAAGGCCGACTCGGAGCGGGCGCGTGAGCAGCTTGTCAGTTTCGCATGTTGAAAGTCCATTGCGCATCATCAGGAGACAACATAGAAATTCGAAGAGCATGGTTTGGTTCTATTTGCGGTCGTTTTGGCGGCGACGGCGCGGACAGCCGCCGAAGATTCGGCAGGCGATTTCGCCAACCCGTCATTTTCAGCGAGGCCCTGGGTCTATTGGTATTATATGCAGGCGAACGCCACGCGCGACGGGATTACCAAGGGCCTCGAAGCCATGGCCCAAAGCGGCATTGGTGGAGCCTATCTGATGCCCATCGGGGCCACATCCTCAGCGATTTCCAGATTCTTATTTGAGGGAGGGTTCAGTTTTCGTGTCCCTCTATTTGCCTCCGGCTATCTCCACTTCGTTCCGGTTCC
>CAJJBR010000065.1 GCA_905182475.1 Akkermansiaceae bacterium
AACAAACGACTTGCACTCGATTAAAATCACCTAAAATTGTCCTCAAAGCAACTGATCTGGTGGAGAGAATCGCAGAATTTACAGATTCGAAGATAGAAACTAGGAATGTGAGAGAATTTCGTGATGAAATCCCTCAATTATTCGCCTTTTCGGAGGCGTAATGTGCGGCAGAAGTCCCTGATCTTGTACCGGTTGCGAATGCTCCTTGGAGTAGATAGCCTCCTGTTGGTGCTTCCCAATCAAGCATTTCACCAGATACGAAAACGCCGGGTATTTTGCGGAGCATCAGTTTGTCATCAACTTCACTCCAGCAGATGCCACCTGCAGAAGATATCGCTTCTTCGACAGGCCTTGAGCATTCCAAGGCAATGCGGCAGGACTTTGCTTCCACTGCCAGCGCTTCCGCATCCGGGTATGTTTTCCCTGAGAGGATCGCTGCAGCGGGTGGGCTGAGCTTCCAGCTACGGACTGCAGATTCGAAGAGATTTCCTTTTGAGCCAGAGAGTTTAGCTATGAGTTGTTCGGTAGAAAAGGTGGGTTTAAAATCAACGGTAATCGCGGGCTGTGCCATTGCCCGGAGTTCGCGGCCTAGAGCGTAGATGGTGCCTCCTTCAAGACCGTAACGGGTCAGAAGCAGTTCCCCTGAAATTGTTTTGGAGCCTACAGAAACGGTGATGTTCTTGATGGGCATTCCCTCTGCCCTAGCGAGTATCGATTCACTCCAAGCGCATTCCCAGCCGCAGTTGGCTGCGCTCAAAGGCGCACATGAAATACCCATTTCCAGGAAAGTGTTCAACCATCCCCCATCCGATCCAGTCTTCGGCCAGGATGCACCCCCGAGGGCGAATACGATGGAGTTCGCGCGGACTTCTGTTCCGTTTTCGAAAAAAAGAACGTTGTCTTTGAGAAGCTTTCGCCACTGCTGTTTCGGGCGAATATCGACGCCCAACTCCCTTAGCCGAGCTAGCCATGCGCGGAGAATTGGTGCGCCCTTCAACGTCTTAGGATAAACCCGCCCGCTAGTTGCCTGGAAGGTTTCTTGCCCCAAGCTGAGACACCATTCCCGCAATGCTGTAGGGCTAAAGTCGTGGAGCAAGCTATCCCAGTCATCCCCTCCGGAGTAGCGGGTAACGAAGCGATCGAAACTCTCCGAATGAGTGATATTGAGCCCGCCTTTCCCGGCCACGAGGAACTTTCGCCCAACCCCTGGTTTGCCATCGAACAGGGTTACTTTCCTGCCCATGGAAGCTGCGACTTCCGCAGCCCGAAGGCCTGCAGGGCCTCCGCCTATCACTGCGATGTCGATTTCTTCCATCCCTTACTGCCTTAAACTAGTTTCAGTCGGGCTAGATCTTGGGCATCGATGAGACCGACGGGTTTTCCTTGTTCATTTACCACGACGATATCGTCGATCCGCTTCTCACCAACCTTATTGACCGCCTCGACGGCAAGGGAATCTTCAGTGAGGTAAATGGGGTTCCTGGTCATCAGATCCGCTACAGGGAGCGCACCGAGTGCTGGATCATTTTCGTATCCGCGTGCGAAATCCCCGTGGGTGAAAATGCCTGCGAGTCTTCCCGATTCATCAAGGATGAGGCATGCACCGGCGCGACTCCGGTTCATTTCCGCCACGGCATCAACGACGCTCGCACCGATTCCGACAGTGGGCATTTTCTCGTCACGACGCATTACATCGCCGACTTTCAATAGCAGCGCACGACCCAATGAACCACCGGGATGGTATCGGGCAAAATCACTTTCAGTGAAGCCGCGTGATTCCAGCAAAACCATTGCGAGCGCATCGCCCATCACGAGCATGGCGGTGGATGAGCAAGTGGGGGCGAGGTTAAGCGGGCAGGCTTCGCGGGCGACGGAGGTGTCGAGAGTCAGATCTGCGGCGGCGGAAAGCGATGAACCTACCTTGCCGCAGAGGGCGATAATTTTCACATCAAAGCTCCGGACGAACGGTAAGAGGTCGAGGAGTTCCTGGGTCTCACCCGAATAGGAAAGTGTGAGGACAACATCGCCATCACTTAGAAGACCGAGATCCCCGTGGAGTGCGTTCTGGGAATTGAGAACCACGGCGGTGGCTCCGGTGGAATTCAATGTTGCGGCGATCTTGTGACCGACGTTGCCCGATTTGCCTACGCCGATAATGACGACTTTGCCCCGGTTTTCGAGAGCCGATTGGATCGCATTGACCGCTTCACCAAAGCTGGCGGCGATATGAGAGGCCATTTCCTTCAGGCTGTCTGCCTGCATACCGATGACCCAGCGGGCTTTCGCTTCAAAATCCATGGCCGCTAGTTCAACCCGCCGAGTGCATCATTTCAACTCGTAATAATGGACGCCGAAAGGTGGCAGTTCAGCGATAGGAACGCCTTTGGCCGTGAGTTCGTTCCTTGTCAGAAATATGGTATTGGTAGTTCCCAGTTTCCCCGAGAAGGAGAATTTCTTCGCCGCCTTTTTCCTGAGGAAACCCAAGGCGTGCTCTGGGATACTGACTCCGACGTCCTGGAAAGTGTGTGTCGCATGGAAATTCGCGATGCAAAGGAACGTCTGGCCAGAGGGCTCGTCAAAACGGAGAAACGCATAGAGCCAGTGGCCTGAGGCGATTTCACCGGGTAAACGCCCAAAAGATTCGTGACCTTTGTTTGCATGATTCAGTCCGTAGAATTCGCCGTTCGTAAATGCAGGTTCTTTGAGGATGGAAATGAGTTCACCATACCATTTGCGCAATGCATTCTGCTCTGGGAAAAGTTTTCCCCCATCATACTTCCCCCCGTTTACCCATTTTTGGAACTCCAGAAGCGAGGTGTAATCGAAGATGGATGAGCGTCCGTCATCGCCGCTGAAACCTTCCTCGCCTATGGCCGACTCCCCAATTTCCTGGCCAGAATAAAGCATGATCGCAGCCCGGCTCATTCCAAACATAACCCCGGCGGCAGGACGCCCGGCACCCATCCCAACCCCGCCCCAATGCTGCGGATGGGCGATGCGGACTTCATCGTGATTTTCCAGATAGCGGATGCAGTTGTGGAAACGTCCGCCCATAAATATCTCATTATCGATGTCGTTCGCCCATTTCCCTTCCTCGTAAATTCCTTGGAGAATCTTGTAAGTCGGGTGTTCGTAGGCACCGTTGAAGCCGGCTTTCCGAAGCTCCTCCAAAACATCCTCTTTGGTGAGCTTGGCCGGGTCGCTGTCGTAGGCCTCGGCGCCGAAAAATACTCCCCTGTCGCGCAGGCGGGCGCGCCGAACCAGCCAGCGCCAGAATTCTATCGGAATCATATGCGCCATGTCCACGCGGAAGCCGTCCACTCCCATTTCCTGCCAGTATGCGAGAATTTCGTCCATCATCCGCCAAGTGCGGGGAACTTCCTCCACTGCCGCATCCACGCCTGGAAGATGATCAGTTATACCGCCTTTTGTGAAATCATGCCCGTAGTTCAGCTTCACGGTTTCATACCAATCGTGAATCGAGGGAGTCCAGGTGGCCGAGTTATTTCCCGTCACCCTGCCGAAACTCTTTTCCAACTCGAACACCCCTGCACCGCCAAGGGTATCTCCGGATGGGAGCCGTAAAGGAGGGCCGCCGCCAGGATGTGTCTCGTTCAGATAGTAGAAATGGTTGTCACGGTCAAAGAAGACACCGGTCTTGTCGCCCTCTCCGAATGACAGTTCCGGGTGCACGTCAGACTGATAACTCCGAGCCACATGATTAGGCACGAAGTCGATGATCACTTTAAAGCCTTGGGCGTGGCAGCGGTCAACCAGCTCGCGGAACTCCTCAATTCTGCGAGAAGGGTCTTCCGCGTAGTCCGAACACACGTCGAAGTAATCCTTGATTGCATAGGGACTTCCCGCCTTTCCTTTGAGAATCTCCGGAACGTCCGCCGGCCTATCTGGATAGTCAGTGGCGCTCGCCTGTTCGATCACCCCAGTCAGCCAGATATGCGTAAAACCCATTTCGCTGATTGATTCCAAAGCAGCTGCATCGATATCACGGAATTTCCCCGAGCCATTTTCCGCAAGTGTTCCTCCCGGTTTTCTCGTTTCGTTTAGGTTGCCGAAAGTTCTTACCAAGAGCTGGTAGATTACGGGTCTTGTCTCGATCTTTCCTGAAGTCATCGGCCTGATATTCACACCCTTGCAGTTTCCTTGCCAATCAATCCCTACAGAATCGTATCGAACACGATCATCGCTTGTTCCGCTCTTCCCGAAAAACGGCAACTGAATCATATAGGGCGAAAACCATCATCACGATCGCAAGTACTGCGCAAATCCCCCACCAAATCATAAATCTCAGCGCCGATTCACCCAACCATCCGTCCAAGATCCATAGACCGGTAGCCATCCAAGCGATCGTCACGAACAGCCACCGCGCCATCCATTTGCGGCGCATACCACGGTCATGAAGAATTGCCTTCGCGATCCCCTTGCTACTCTCCCAATCCGATGGTGTCCCGCTCACCCCTTCATTCTCCAGACATCCGGCACGACTCCAAGCCGTATTTTCGCCGACTCGCAGCCATTTCCTTGTCCCCGCTTTCGTCCCCACCCCGCCGACACTGCAATAAGTGCGAAAAGTAATCCCTTAAAAAATGATCCAACGTTTGTCTTTCAAATCGGGCTCCATAATTTCAGCCAAGCCGCCGGTCGAACAGAAACCGCTCGGGCTTGGAAAATTTCAAACTTTGGAATTCCGGATGGCGGACGTTCAGAAGCAATGTGTTTTCGGAGGGAATCACCGCGCTAGGAAGCAGGATCGCCGGTTTCTTTCCTTGCCTCGCCCAATCGGCACCAATCTTACGCGAAATGAGCGAGGATGGGAGGGCATCCCATCCCACTGGCATGCTTGCGGATATGGTCAACTCGAGCATCCCATCCGGAACTTCCGCAGTTAAGATGCGCCAGTCCAGAGACACCGCTTTGCGCCCCAGATGAACCAAGATCTCCAGTGTCGCCAGCGCTCTTGAATCAGCAAGGTACACCACCGGAATCCCAGGAGGGTTCCAACGTCCTCCATTGATCCGCGCGCCTTCACCGTTCATGGCGGTATCAGCCCACGCCGCTTTAACGATCCGGAAAAAACGTGCCATTTCAGGTAAAGACCCCGTGTTCAAGCCGCATGATAAGAGCCTCAACCTCCCGCGCTCCGATCTCAGTATCAGCGTATTGGAGTGGAGTCTCTTGGTTAAAGGCAATCGCCGGACTTCTTAGCCATTCAGCTGCGTTATCCAAATCCTCGAAAAGTTCGCAGGCTTTCGTGAGAACCCTAGCATAGCGCACCAGCCTGTCCGATTCCGAGCGATCGAGGGTTCCGGCTTTTTTGCGCCGGTGCAAGGTCGCACGCGACATGCCGAGCAATGCTCCCATCTTTTCCTCAGTCAGCCCTAGCATTTCCTGAAGTGCGTGAAATTCGTCGAAAGGCAGCCCCTCACGTACTTTGCTGACCACGTAAGCAGCCTCGGGTTCCTTGAGAACGCTGCTTTCCTCAACCAACTTTTCGTGGAGTTCCTTCGACAATCCAGTCGTGGGCTTGGCCTTGTATTCAACCCTCTTACGCTTCATATGCAACAATAGATCCCATCTATTGAATCACTTCAAGTATTTTCGCAAAAAAAACCAGCCGAATTTTCACCCGGCTGGTTTATAAACGTTCTATCTCCGAAGGATCAGTAGCGGTAGTGATCCGCCTTGAACGGACCTTCGACCGGAACGTTGATGTAGTCGGCTTGCTCTTGGCTGAGAATCGTCAGCTTCGCTCCGACCTTCGCAAGGTGGAGACGGGCAACTTCTTCGTCGAGGTGCTTCGGCAGGACGGTGACTTGTCCGGCTTTGTAGTTGTCCTTGTTTTTCCAGAGATCGATCTGAGCGAGCGTCTGGTTGGCAAAGGAATTGGACATCACGAAGGACGGGTGGCCGGTGGCGCAACCGAGGTTTACGAGGCGACCTTCAGCAAGCATGTAGATGCAGTTGCCGGTAGGGAACGTGTATTTGTCCACCTGTGGCTTGATGTTCAGCTTGGTAACGCCGGGAGCGTTGTCGAGCTTGTCGATCTGGATCTCATTGTCGAAGTGCCCGATGTTACAAACGATGGCCTGGTCCTTCATTTTCTCCATGTGCTCGAGGCGGATGATGTCGAAGTTGCCGGTGGTGGTGACGTAGATATCGCCCCAGCCGAGGGTATCTTCGATAGGAAGAACACGGAAGCCTTCCATTGCTGCCTGGAGTGCGCAGATTGGATCGACCTCGGTGACGACGACCTGTGCGCCTTGGCCACGAAGGGCTTGTGCGCAGCCTTTGCCGACATCGCCATAGCCGCAGACGACTCCGACTTTGCCGGAGATCATCACGTCAGTGGCACGCTTGATGCCATCGACAAGGGACTCGCGGCAACCGTAGAGGTTGTCGAACTTGGACTTGGTGACCGAGTCGTTGACGTTGATCGCCGGCACGAGAAGCGTGCCTGCTTTCGCCATCTGATAAAGGCGGTGAACACCGGTGGTGGTCTCTTCCGAAACACCTTTCCAGTCCGCGATCATCTTGGCGAAAATGCCAGGCTGCTCGGCGTGGATTTTCTTGAGAAGGTCTTTGATGACAGCTTCCTCGGTGGAACCGGAAGGGGTGTTGACCCAGTCGGAGCCGTTCTCAAGCTCGTAACCTTTGTGGAGGAGGAGGGTCGCATCGCCTCCGTCATCGACGATGAGCTCTGGGCCGGAACCGCAAGGGAATTGCAGCGCCTTCCATGTGCACCACCAGTATTCCTCAAGAGTCTCGCCTTTCCATGCGAAGACAGGCACTTCGGTCACGGCAATGGCTGCGGCAGCGTGATCCTGTGTAGAGAAGATGTTGCAGGAAACCCAGCGCACTTCGGCACCGAGTTCCACGAGGGTCTCGATGAGAACCGCCGTTTGGATGGTCATGTGCAGGGAGCCCATGATGCGCACGCCCTGGAGTGGCTTTTCTTTTCCGTATTTTTCACGGGTCGCCATCAGGCCGGGCATCTCGTGCTCGGCGATGTCGATTTCCTTGCGGCCGAAATCGGCGAGGCCGATATCTCTTACTTTGTAGTCAGTGAAACTCATATTATTCTGTTAGTTCTTGTTAGATTGTTTAAGCGATTGCCTTTTTGAGAGCGGCAGCCTTATCGGTTTTCTCCCATGTGATGTCAGAATCTTCTTTTCCGAAATGGCCGTAGTTCGTGGTCTTCGAGTAGATCGGGCGGAGCAGGTTGAGCTGCTTGACGATGTCTACTGGATTGAACGAAAAAGTCTTCAAAACTGCACCGAGGATCTTGGTGTCATCAACGGTTCCAGTTCCGAACGTATCGATGTGAACGCTAACAGGCTCTGGGTGGCCGATGGCGTATGCAAACTGGACCTCGCACTTTTCAGCGAGACCTGCAGCAACGACGTTCTTGGCAACCCAGCGACCCAGGTAAGCAGCGGAACGATCGACCTTCGAAGGATCTTTTCCGGAGAATGCACCACCACCGTGGCGACCACTTCCACCGTAGGTATCGACGATGATCTTACGACCTGTGAGGCCGCTATCTCCTTGCGGGCCGCCGATTACGAATTTGCCGGTCGGGTTGATGAGGAATTCGGTGGCCTTCGTGATCATATCCTTCGGAAGGACTTTCTTGATCACTTTCTCAATGCAGAATTTTTCGATCTCAGCATGGGAGACTCCTTCGGCGTGTTGGGTGGAAATTACCACGTTGACGATTCGGGTTGGCTTGCCATCCACATATTCTACGGAAACTTGAGTCTTCGCATCCGGACGCAGCCACGGGGCGAGTTTTCCAGCCTTGCGGATGCGCGTCAATTCGCGGCCGAGACGGTGTGCGAACATGATTGGAGCAGGCATCAGTTCAGGGGTTTCGTTGCAGGCATAGCCGAACATAATCCCTTGGTCGCCGGCACCTTGCTTGGCGGTCTTTTTGCCTTCGGCCGCTTTCGCATCGACTCCTTGAGCGATGTCCGGGCTCTGGACGGTAAGGTAGTTGTTAATGAAAAGCGTATCAGCATGGAACACGTCGTCATCGTTTGTGTAGCCGATGCCACGCACCGCATCACGGATGATCTTGCCTACGTTCAGAACCTCATCGATTGGCTTGGTTGTGCCTTTCTTCTTGTTCTGGAGTTTCGGAATCGTGATTTCACCGCCGACAACGACGATGTTGCTTTTCACGAATGTCTCACAAGCCACGCGGCTTTTCGGATCGATCGCCAAGCAAGCGTCGAGGATTGCGTCGGAGATCGTGTCCGAAACCTTGTCTGGATGGCCTTCACCAACGGATTCTGAGGAAAAAATATAGGTGCTCATTTGTTTATTGATTTTCGTATCGTCAAATCGTGATGCGTTGATGTATATTTTCACTCATGCCGTCAACCATCAAATCTCTGAAACTGATTTCCGACCCCACGCGGCTACGAATCCTCATGCTCTTGCACGACGACGCCCTATCGGTTGCCGAGCTTCAGGAAATTTTAGGAATGGGGCAGAGCAGGATCTCCACCCAGCTTTCCCAGTTAAAAACGGCGGGGCTGGTGAGTGACGCGCGTAGCGGGAAAAACAATATGTACTCCGCCACCCTTCCCACGGAACTCGCCGAAATCACCCTCCGTGCCGCTTCTGAGATCCCCGAGGTGCCTTCCGATGAACTCGCGCTCCGTCACATTCTCCGCAAACGCAAGGACACCGCACGCTCCTATTTCGACGAACTCGCGGGACGTTTCGGGAAAGACTACGTGCCCGGCCGTTCTTGGAAAGCATTGGCCGAGGCGCTTATCAAATCCCTCAATTACCGTCGCGTTGCCGACCTCGGCGCAGGCGAAGGCACCCTTTCTCAACTCCTTGCCCAACGTGCGGAGAAAGTGATCGCCATCGACCTTTCCCCAAAAATGGTGGAATACGCACAAAACCTCGCGATCAGTAATGGACTCCCAAATCTGGAATTCCGTATCGGCGATATCGAGGAGCCACCCATCGATGAAAAATCCATCGACCTCGCCATCCTAAGCCAAGCGCTCCACCACGCGGAAAATCCGCAAAAGGCAATCGACTCCGCCTACCGTATCCTCGCACCGGGAGGGCGCATCATCATTCTAGATCTTCTTCAGCACTCTTTTGAAGAAGCACGTGAACTTTACGGGGATAGATGGTTAGGTTTTTCCGAAAGCCACCTATCATCCATGCTGGAAAAGGCAGGTTTTGCCGAGATCGAAACCCTGATCGCAGACAAGGAAGAGGCTCCACCGAAGTTCCAGACATTACTGGCAATGGGCACCCGTTAAGCAAAAGACCCCCCACTCCGCGCGGCCGTCATTCTCCCCCCGGATTATGACAGCACTGCGCGAAATGAGAGGAGACCAACAGTGTGTGTGACTCGGTTTGTTCCGCAAGATGGATTTAAAAACCCCTCGATTACCTTCGCCAAAAATCAATACAACTCCCTAGTAATAAATGTTTTACGCAGATTTATAACAAGCCAGGAACAAGCAATTAAACTTCGCCAAATATTTCACGGTTTCCCAGCATTTTGAATAGTTCTCCTTTGCCATTTCCAATCGCGCTCCTACCATCTGTCCCAACATGATCCGCCTTGCCTTTGCAATCGTCGCATTTCTCACAGTTTCCGTTTCGGCACAGAACGGATCTTCGAAACTCTATCGCTCCGTTCTGCGGATCGAAGTCGCAACTCAGAACCCCGACTACAAAACCCCATGGAATTCCGGACGCTTCAGCGGCGGGATAGGCACAGGCTTCCTGATCGGAAAAAACCGGATCCTGACCAACGCCCACGTCGTTTCAAACCAGCAACGCATCCTAGTTACCGTCCATGGCTCCCCCGAGAAACATCCGGCCAAAGTGGATTTCATCGCACACGATTGCGATCTGGCCTTGCTCTCGCTCGATGATTATTCCGACTTCGAAGACTTCCCTATTTTTCCACTCGGGGAAACTCCCCTTCTTGAGTCCCAAGTCACGGTCATCGGCTATCCCGTTGGTGGCGAGCGCCTTTCTGTAACCAAGGGCATCGTTTCCCGAATCGATTTCCAGCCATACTCACACAGTGGCTCCGACTCACACCTAGTCGTGCAGATCGATGCTGCCATCAATCCCGGAAACTCCGGAGGCCCCGTGCTTCAGGTTGGAAAGGTTGTAGGCGTTGCCTTCCAAGGCCTACGCCAGGCGGACAACACCGGCTACATCATCCCGATGCCCGTGGTGAAGCGTTTCCTCAAAGACATTTCAGACGGCTCCTACGACCACTATGCAGAACTCGGCATCAACGAATTTCCACTACACAACCCGGCAATGCGTAAAGCCCTAGGCTTACCCAACAACGGAACCGGCGTTCTCGTTACCAATGTGATCCCCGACAGCTCCGTGGACGGAATCATGAAAACAGGCGATGTCCTCATTTCCCTCGACGGAAATCCTGTGGATTCCGGTGGCCAGGTTCTCGTGGACGGTGAAAAGGTCAACCTCAACGAAATCGTCGAACGGAAATTCTCCGAGGACAAAGTCGCCATCCGATTTCTCCGAGACGGATCTTGGAACGACGTGGAAGTCGCCCTCAAGCCCATCCCGCCATCCCGCATGTATGCCGTGCAATATGAAAAAAAGCCACGCTACGTCGTCTTCGCTGGCCTCGTTTTCCAACCGCTCGACACCAACCTTTTCGCCACCTCCAAGTTCAAGGATGTCACCGTCCGCCGCCTGTATTCCGACTACGTATCCAAAGGAATTTTCCAAGAGAAAAAGGACATCGTGATACTCACCCGCATGGAAGCAGACTCGGTCACTTCACGGATCGGCAACTTCACCGGACTTGCGGTTGATAAAATTAACGGCCTCCCCGTCCGAGATCTCAAACACGCACACGAAATGCTCTACGCGGAAAACCCACCCGAGTTCCACGTGATCGAGCTATATGGAGCGAACCGCCCAATCATCATCCCATCCGCCAAAGTAGAAGAAGCCAACCAACGCGTCCAATCCAACTACAGCATCAACAAGCTCTACAATCTGGAGGATTGAACCACAGCCTCTTCCTTGGAGTTTAAAGTTTAACATTTTGCCCAGAGTAGCCATCGCCCTAGGCTCCAACCTCGGAGACCGCCATGCCAACATCGCGGCTGCCACTGCCGCCCTCCGTGATCTCGCCACCCCTGGCGAGCCTTTTCTCACAGCCTCCCTCCACAATACGGCACCTCAGAACTGCCCACCCGACTCACCACGTTTCTTGAACACAGTGATCGACCTGCATTACAGCGGAGCTGATCCCTTGGAGTTTCTCGATAGGACTCAATCACTCGAACTCGCCCTCGGGCGCGAACCCAACCCCGTCCGCAACGCCCCCCGCCTCATCGACATCGATATCCTGCTTTTTGGGAAAACGGCACTAAACGATACCCGATTGTCCCTCCCCCATCCACGGATTTCCGAACGCCCCTTCGTGCTCCTCCCCCTTCAGGAAATTCGACCGGATTTCCTGCCGTAACGTCAAGCACACCTCCTACTTGAGAAATAAATCCGCGCTTAGGAATCTTGCATGACCATACTTTTCATTGGCGGAAATTCCGGAATCGGCCTCGCCACAGCAAAACTGCTCCAATCCCAGGCCGCAATCTAAGCGCAGCAGCCAGCCAAAGCGCGGCAATCCCGTTCCGCCATTGACCAACGCCCGTGCCTATGCAACCACCGCGCGTTTATGATCTCCGTCCAAGCACTCCGCGTCGAATTCGGCCCACGCGTCCTATTCAGCAACCTCTCCTTCTCAGTCCAACCGCGCGAGCGCATCGCATTCGCGGGTCACAACGGAGCAGGGAAATCCACGCTCATGAAGTGCGTCGCCGGGATCATTCCTGCTTCCGGCGGACTTATCAGTGCTCCGAAAGGCACGAAGATCGGCTATCTCCCACAGGAAGGCATCCACGTAAAGGGCCGCACCCTCTGGCAAGAAACGCAATCAGCTTTCGGCGAGATCATGGCCATCAAGGAAAAGGTGGACCGCCTTTCTGATGAGTTGGTGAAAATGGATCCTCGCTCCTCCCCCTACGGAGACCTCTTAGAGGAAATCGGCGAGCTAGAGCTAAAACTCTACGCGAACGATCCCGAGCTGATGAAGCCAAAGATCGAATCTGTCCTCAAAGGTCTCGGTTTCCAAGATAAGGACTTCAAGCGCGATTGCTCCGAGTTCTCCGGTGGCTGGCAAATGCGTATCGCCATGGCGAAGCTCTTCCTCCAGCAGCCAGACGTCCTCCTCCTCGATGAGCCAACCAACCACCTCGACATCGAAACGCAGATCTGGGTCGAGCAATACCTCGTCAACTATCCCGGCGCGATCCTCCTTATTTCCCACGACCGCGCCCTTCTCGATACCCTCTGCACTCGCACCATCGCCTTCGCCCACGGGCGCGCGGAGGAATACGCAGGCAACTTCTCCTACTTCGAGCGAGAGTCCGTCCTGCGGAAGGATATCCAACTCAAGCAATACACCGCGCAGGCACGCGAAATCGCCGAGTCCCAGCGCTTCATCGACCGCTTCCGCGCCTCTGCGAATAAAGCCACCCTCGTCCAGTCCCGCATCAAACTTCTCGCCAAAGTCGTCCGCATCCCAAAACCCGAACGCGATGATGCGGTGATGAATTTTAAATTTCCGGCTCCTCCAAACTCAGGCCATACGGTCGCGAAAATCGAAAACGTCTCCAAGGCCTACGGGCCGCTCCAGATTTTCAACGGCTTCGATTTCGAGATCAACAAAGGAGAGAAATTCGCAATCGTCGGCCCCAATGGAGCCGGCAAATCCACTTTCTGCCGCCTCGTCACCAAACAGGAAGAAGCCGACGCCGGTGAAATCGAATTGGGACACAAGGTAGCTCCGTCCTTTTTCTCCCAGAACCACGCAGACGAACTAGACCCAAATCTCACCATCCTCGAGACTGTCCAAGCCGTAGCCTCACGCGATGCCATGCCGCAGGTGCGAAACATTCTCGGCTGCTTCCTTTTCACGGGTGACGACGTGTTCAAAAAGGTCGGCGTCCTCTCCGGCGGCGAGCGCTCACGCGTAGCCCTCACCTGCATGCTGCTGAGACCCGCGAACTTCCTCATCCTCGACGAGCCGACCAACCACCTCGACATGCAGTCCCAAGGCGTCCTCCAACGCGCCCTCCTCGACTACCCGGGCAGCGTCATGATCGTTTCCCACAACAGGGATTTCCTCGACGAACTCGTCACCAAAACCCTCGAATTCCGTCCCGGCGAAGAGCCCCGGCTTTTCCACGGAAACATCGCCTACTACCTCGATAAAAAGGCAGAAGAGAAATCCTCCGGCACCGCACCAAACCGCAAGCCCCCTGCTACCACCGCAGATGCCGAGGTGAAAAAGGAAGTTCCAAAACAGCAGTCCGCTCCCGGCGTGAACAAAAAGGAACAACGCCGCCTCGCAGCCCAGGCAAGGGAGGCGAAAACCAAGATCCTCGCCCCCCTCGAAAAAGAGTTGGCAAGCTTGGAAGAAAAAATCGCCGAACAGGAAACTGCCCAGGCAACTCTCACCACCGCACTTTCAAGCCCGGAAATCTCCGGCGATTCCGACAAACTCCGCCAGACCACCAATGCCGTCGACAAGGTTACCAAAACCTTGGATCTCGCCTATACGCGCTGGTCTGCCCTCACCGAGGAAATCGAAACGGTGAAAGCGAAGCACGGCCTGTAGCAGCAAGCAGGGCCTGCATCCTGCCGCCCAGCAACCCCAGCAACCCCAGCATTCAAAGAAACGGATTCACCACCCGCACGTTCCCAAAAATTTCCCCGTCGTTCAGATCTTAATGAACCCGGTCGACATACGTTTCCCTCTGCTGGTTTTGAATCAAGGCAAAGCCTTCCCGATCGCATCGGTTGCACCCGCGGCTAGGTTTCCCCACCAAGACTTTCCAGATCGAGGAAGTGCCGTTTCGATGAAACCAGATGCCGCCGCATCGCCTCCGCCGCCTTGTCAGGAAGACCCAGTGCGATCGCGTCCACAATCTCCCGATGTGCTTCAATCACTCCCGAATACCAGTCGATATCGCCACGGTTGGTTTGCGCGTATTCGATGATCCGGCGCTCCATCGCGCCTAACACACCAGCGTAGATCCGGTTTCCCGATCCCTTCGCTATCGCTAAATGGAAGGCGATATCGGCCTTGCTGAATTTTGCACGGACACCTTTCACTTTCTCCATTCTATCCAGAACAGCCCTGAGTTCTTTCAGCACGCTCTCTCCCGCATTTGTCGCCGCCATGCGCGCGCATTCTGTTTCGATCAAAATTCGGAAATCGATTAACTCGTTAAAACCGGCCTCCACCACCAGCGAGGCGTATGCCTCCATTACCGTCGCCAGCGAATCCAGGCTCGGATCAGAGATATATGTCCCGCTACCCTTCGTAGTCCGCAATAACCCCTTTCCACGCATCTGTTGAATCGCCTCGCGAATTACCGTCCGGCTCGCTCCAAAGCGTTCACACAACTTTTCCTCGGAAGGCAGGCGCACTCCGGGTGAGATTTTACCGGCGAGAATTTCACCTTCGATTTCGTCGATAATTTCCCGGCTTCTCTGCGACACAGCATGAAATCTGCCCCTTCCCCACCCTCTTCTCCAGAAGATTTATGGGAAATCTGTATGACAACTTGGGAAAAAAGCGATATGACAACTTCCAACAACAAATCTAACCATGCTCCAGACCGGAATACTCAACCCCGATATCCTGCACCTCCTTGCCCGCGTCCGCCATACCAACACCCTCGTCATCGCCGACTGGGCCTTTCCCTTCTGGCCGGAAATCGAAACCGTGGATATCTCACTAACCCGAGGCGTGCCTACCATCCTTCAAGTTCTCGAACTCCTGAAACCCAGTTTCAAAATCGGACGTGTCCTCCAGGCCGAGGAATTCCTCACCACGAACTCCGATGAAACAGTAAAAGCCTACAACACCTCCTTCGAGGAAATCCCGGACGTCATCATCGAACGCCACTCACACACCGATTTCAAAAAACTCGTCCCCAACGCCATCGGCCTCATCCGCACCGGCGACACAACCGCCTACGGCAATATCATCCTAGAATCCGTCTAAAAACGGAACGCGGATCTTTAGTCCGTCCACAACCCCAGTCTTCATTGAAGTTTAGAGTTTAAAATTTATAGTTTCATGCGCACCGCAATCACCATCTCCCAAGTTCCCGAAGCCGCCGCCGGCCCGTTCGTTTTCCACGCCCCGCTAGCGGAATCTTTCACACTTGCCAAGGAAACCGGATTCGACGACGTCGAACTATTCTTTCCCGGCCCCGACCACATCTCCATCGAGAAAGTGAAAGCTCTCTCAGAAACCCACGGGCTAGGTATCGCCGCAGTCGGCACCGGTGCCGGAATGGTCAAACACGGCCTATCGCTCACTGATCCTTCACTGGACAAACGTGTCGAAGCCATCGACTTCATTGAACGAATGATCTCGTTCGGCGGCCAACTCGGAGCCCCAGCCATCCTCGGCTCTATGCAAGGAAAATGGGGTGGCGACGTCTCCCGTGACCAAGCGCTAGAATGGCTTTCCGAAGCCCTCCTCATCGCGGGAAGGACAGCATCAAAATACAACGTCCCTTTCATCTACGAACCGCTCAATCGTTACGAAACGAACCTCATCAACCGCCTAGAAGACGGGGCGAAATACATCGAAGCACATTCCCTGGAGAACATCGTCCTGCTCGCGGATCTCTTTCACATGAACATCGAGGAAGCCAATCTCGCAGCCTCCATCCGCGCCGCCGGAAAACACATTGGTCACGTCCATTACGCCGATTCAAACCGCCAGGCCTTCGGCTTCGGCCACACCGATCCCGCGCCCATCATCGCGGAGCTCAAGGAAACAAACTACACCGGCCACCTCTCCGCCGAAATCTTTCCTCTCCCGGACGCCAAAACCGCCGCCGAACAAACCATCAAATCCATACGCAGCTTCCAATAATCCGAGTCTTCATTTAGGATTTAGAGTTTCAAATTTAGAGTTTCATGATCCCCACCCGTCCACTAGGCCAGACAGGCATAGATCTACCCATCCTCTCCTTCGGTGCCTCCTCACTCGGCGCGGAGTTCCGCTCCATCACCATGGATGAGGCCATGCTCTCCACCAAGACCGCCCTCGATCTGGGCATGAACTTCATCGACACCTCGCCTTTCTACGGACGCGGCATGTCCGAGATTATGCTCGGCCTCGGGCTCAAAGGCGTGCCGCGCGATTCCTACCTCCTCGGCAGCAAGCTCGGACGCTACTCCGACATCCATTTCGATTTCTCTGCAAAACGCGTCGAGGAATCCACCCACATCTCCCTGCAACGACTCAAGACCGACCACCTCGACATCCTCTTGCTCCACGATGTCGAATTCGTCCCTCTCCAACAGATCTGGAACGAAACTCTTCCCGCCCTCATCAAGCTCAAGGAGCAGGGAAAAGTCCGCGCCATCGGCTTTTCCTGCTACCCGATGAAAACCTTCAACACCGTGCTCGAC
The DNA here is from genome assembly GCA_905182475.1 of Akkermansiaceae bacterium. Lineage (GTDB taxonomy): Bacteria > Verrucomicrobiota > Verrucomicrobiia > Verrucomicrobiales > Akkermansiaceae > Luteolibacter. The sequence continues at coordinate 16,555 of CAJJBR010000065.1, forward strand.
CACGTCGAAGACGAGATCGACTGCGTGCTCAGCTATAACCGCTACACCCTCCAGAACACATCCTTCGCCACCGAAGTCCTCCCCCGTCTTCAGGCAAAGAACATCGGAGCCATGAACGCCGGCCCATTCTCCGCGCGCCTTCTGACCAACGCCGAACTCCCCGAGTGGCTCAAAGAACCCGAGCCCGTATTACAAGCCGCCCGAGATGCAGCGAAACTCTGCGCCGACAACGGCGTGGACATCGCCCAACTCGCCATCCAGTTCTCCTGCCAACGCCCGGACATCGCGACCACAATCGCCGGCTCCGCGAATCCGAAAAACATCGCCAAATGGGCCCAGTGGCTCGCCGCCCCCATCGACCGTGAACTCATGGACAAAGTCCTCGCCATTTTCGAACCGGTGAAAGACCTCGGCCACGACGAAGGCCTCCCGGAAAACAACTAGCCCGGTATTCCACTTCTCACTGATCACTCGGAACTTCTCACTTCATCATGCAAGCCATCGAATTCACCTCCCCGCAAGAAATCACCGTCATCGATCGCCCCGATGAATCCAACCCAGCTCCCGGCGAAGCCGTCGTCCGCACCCACCGCATGGGTATCTGCGGTACAGATCTTTCCTGTTACCTCGGAAAATTCCCGTTCTTCGCCTACCCACGCACACCCGGCCATGAACTCGGCCTCGAAGTTGTCACCGTCGGCGAAGGTGTCACCAATGTGAAGCCCGGTGACAAATGCTCACTAGAACCATACGTCAATGATACGGAATCCAAAACATCGGAAAAGGGTTCGCCCAACTGCTGCCCGAGCGTCCAGGTCATCGGAGTCCACAACAACGGCGGCCTGCGGAAAGGAACTTTTATCGTCCCCGCCCGCAAGCTCCACCCCGGCAACAACCTTTCCTACGATCAGCTCGCACTCGTCGAGACACTCGCGATTGGCTACCACGCCGTCCAACGCGGCAATCCGAAGCCAGGAGAAACCGTCCTCGTCATCGGCGCTGGCCCCATTGGCCTAGCCTGCCTTGAGTTCCTGAAACTCATGGACGGAGTGAACGTGATCGTCATGGACATGGTTCAGGGACGACTCGATTTCTGCGCGGAAAATCTCGGCATCAAAACCGGTATCCTAGCCAAGGTGGACGGTTCCCACCTCGCCGATCTGGAAAAGGCAACTGAAGGAAACCTCGCCGATGTCATCATCGATGCCACCGGATCGCCTCGCTCAATGTCCACCTGTTTCGAGTACGCCGCATTCACCGGACGGGTCGTCTATGTAGGCATCACCACCTCGGATCTCACCTTCCCCCACGCCCCCGTTTTCCACCGCCGCGAACTCACACTCCTAGCATCCAGAAACGCCCTCCCTTCCGATTTTCCGAAAATCATCAACCTCATCCGCGAAGGCAAAATCAATACCGACATCTGGATCACACACCGTATCACCTTCGAAGAAGTCCCCGAAAAATTCGACCAGTTCACCGACCCAAACCTAGGAGCGATCAAAGCAATCATCGAAGTCCGATAAATTTCAAAACTCAAAATTCAACTCTCAATATAACTCCAGGAATCCAATCCGTGTTCATCCGCGTCCATTGTGGTTCCTCTTCCAATTACAATATTATGAAAAACTGTCCAAAATTCACCTTCGGCGTCGGCGATCGTTTCGCCCATGGCGCACACGCCCAGCTCCAAGCCTTTATCGCCGCCAAAGAACTGGGGATCGATATCTGCCCAGTCTGGAACAAGTCCAACCGCGAGCATGACATCATCGGCTCCCAGCCCCAGACCACCCGTGACGCAGCAGATGCAGCAGTCAAAGACCTCGGCTGGTCTGGCCCTTATCTCCTCGATGCGGACCACATCAATCTCAAGACCGTGGATCGCTTCATCGCGCCCTGCGATTTCTTCACCCTCGATGTCGCCGATGACATCGGCGAAGCCGCGGATCCAGCGGACGTATCCGCGTTTATCGAACGTCACCCGGAACTCATCGGGACGGTGAGCATCGAAGGTATCGCCCAACCTTTCGAAATTTCCCGTGCTGATGTCGAAAGAACCGCCAATCAGTTTCTCAAGGCAACGTTCAAAGCGAGAGCGATCTACGACCACATTATCTCCGTGAAAGGAGACGATTTCGTCACCGAAGTTTCCATGGATGAGACCGACAGCCCGCAGACCCCGCCGGAACTTCTCGTGATTCTCGCAGCCCTCGCCGATCGGGAAATCCCGATCCAGACGATCGCACCGAAATTCACCGGGCGCTTCAACAAGGGTGTCGATTACGTAGGCGACGTGTTGCAGTTCGAAAAGGAATTCAATGATGACCTCGCCGTCATCGCCCATGCAGTGAAAGCCTACGGACTTCCCGCCAGCCTGAAACTATCCGTCCACTCCGGATCGGACAAGTTCTCCATCTATCCAGCGATCAAACGTGCCATCGCCCGCACCGGAGCCGGTCTCCATATCAAAACAGCAGGCACGAACTGGCTGGAGGAAGTCATCGGCCTTGCCGAATCCGGCGGAACCGGCCTTGCCCTTGCCAAGGAAATCTACGCCCAGGCGCTTGAGAAAAAGGAAGCCCTCTGCCAACCCTACGCCACGGTCATCGATATCGACTTTGCGAAACTCCCCTCAGCCGAAACCGTCAATGCCTGGAACAGTGACCAATTCACCGGCGCTCTCCGCCACGACCAAAGCAACCCCGCCTACGATCCCAACGTGCGCCAACTGCTGCATGTCGGCTTCAAAATCGCCGCCCAGCTCGGCGAGACCTACATCAATGCCCTGAAGGAAAACAAGCAGACGGTCTCTCGCTGCGTCACAGAAAACCTTTTCGACCGCCACATGAAACCGCTATTCGCCTAACTATCTACATACGGTAAAAACAGATCTAATTGACACATCCTAATTTGCGAATTATATACCTCTCATGAGCATTAATAAAACATTTACTTGCGCGATCATCTTAGGGTTTGGCCTGCTCCAGCTCGCTCCTGCTGCCGAGAAATCCGAGCATAAGCTTTCCGAATGGAGCCTCGGTTCGACTCTTTTCGGCGAGAAAGTGTCCAAGAGCGACATGAAAGGCAAAGTCGTCGTGATCGAACATTGGGGAGTCCGCTGCCCTCCGTGTATCGCGCTACTCCCGCATTTGGCGAAGATGGACAAAAGCTACCGCGACGACGGCCTGCTGATCATCGGCGCTGAGAGCCAGAACCACTCGAAAGATCAGATCCAACCTTTGGTCGAAAAAAATAAGATCGAATACACTATCACGTCAGGGGCAAGCGGACCGATCAGCTTCAGCGGCATCCCTCGCGCCTTCGTATTCGACGTCAAGGGACAGTTGATTTTCAACGGCAACCCGCACGATAGCAATTTTGATAAATCGATCAAAAAAGCTCTTAAAGATGTTGGAGAAACAGAAGGCGAATCCATTACCGCCTCCCAGAACCTCTTCGAGACAAAGACTTGGACCAATGCCGATGGAAACAAACTCAAGGCCGCGGTGCGCGAAGCAACCGAAACGGAGGTCACCTTTGTGATGTTTGCCGGCAAGATCGTATACTACCCCCTTGAGAAACTTTCTGAGGAATCCCGCAAAGAAATTATGGAAGCCCGCCTAGCCAAAGAGGGTGAGTAAACGTTCTTCGTGCTCCCGCACATAGCTAAGAACATTGCGGCGATATCCCATGTCAATTTTGCGACTAAAGGGTTGCCGCCTACCAGGGAATGAAGTCAGCTTCGCCCCATGATCGACTCACACCACCATCTCTGGCGCTATTCGCAGAAGGATTACCCGTGGATTCCTGAAAACACTCTCCTCGCCCAGGATCAGCTCATCCCTGAACTGGAATCGGTCACTTCCGAAGCCGGAGTCACCGGAACCATCGTCGTCCAGGCACGCCAGTCCGTCGAGGAATCCGAATCCCTGCTCGCTCTCGCGGATGAAACGGATCTGATCAAAGCCGTCGTCGGCTGGGCACCGCTGATCGATGAAGACGTCGCCACGCACTTGGAGAAGTTTTCCGCCCACCCGAAGTTCATGGCAGTGCGTCACGTCCTCCAGGAAGAGCCGGACGAGTATTTCCTCCGGGATGATTTCCACCGAGGCCTTTCCCTGCTACCTAGCTACGGCCTGAACTACGATCTGCTCATCTACCAGCGCCAGATTCCCGTCGCGATCCAGCTCCTCGACCGCCAACCGGATCTTGCCGTTATCCTGAACCACATCGCGAAACCCGAGGCGCGCAACGGACGAATCGATCCCACTTGGCGCGCCGGCATGAAGGAACTAGCAAAGCGCGACAACCTTATCGGCGTGAAATTTTCCGGCCTCCTCACCGAATTTCCGGATGGTGAGGGCAATATGGAAACCGTGGCCGCCTACTTCCATGAAACCCTCGAAATCTTCGGCCCGGGAAACGTCATGTTCGGCACCGATTGGCCGGTCTGCCTACTTCGGACATCATATCAAGAGTGGGCGGAAACCGTAGGCACCCTCACCAAAACGCTATCGGATCAGGAACGCGCTGCGATACACGAACTCAACGCCGCCATCTGCTACCGGATCTGATTGAGATTAATCCCGGATGCTCAAGTGCCTCCACGGCCAGTTAGCTTTCACCTTCAGCCTCTTCTCCGGGATTTCCTCGACGAAATCAGGCCTCCCAGAGATCGATCAGGTAGCCGGCTGCTTTCGCCAAATTTTCAGCGGAATGTTCAGGAGGGGGAGCTAGCGGATAGACCTGCTTTCCCGGTCTGCAAATGAAGACCCCACGCATACCCGAGCGCATCGCGCCAGCAATATCTCAACCGTGCGCGGCAACCATGAGACAGTCGCCTGTGGCCACTCCCATTTGCTTCGCTGCCCACTGGTAGGTGGTGATGTGAGGCTTGAATGTCTCGATTTCTCCCACGCTAAGCAGACTCGTAAAAAAACGAGAAATCCCAGCATTCGAAAACTGGGCGGCGACAGCCGCTTGAGGAGAGTTGGTCAGAGCAGCCAACGTGAATCCAGCTTCTTTCAAGCGGGATAAAGCAGGCTTCACATCTGGGTGAACGGGCAGCGAAAGCATCGGCTCCATTGCTTCTTTCGCACTTTCCAAGCTGAGTTCGATATCGTGGTTTGCAGCTACCATTACGAGAGCAGCCGCCCCGATTTCCCCAAGATCCCGATAGGAACGCGTTGCAGTCTCAACCAGTGAATACTGCAACATCGTCGTAAACCAAAGCGGAAGAAGATCCCCCCGACCTTCAAGAACTACGGAAAGGCTCTCCTTCAGCGGCGAGAGATCGAGAAGCGTCTCGTTGACATCGAAGAAAACGACAGACGGGCGTTTCGGGTCATTGATCATGAGTTCAGGGCACTATTATCATCCGAATCCAATGAAGTCCAATCACGCTAGCCCTACTTCCAGCCGCAAAACATCCAAGCTACCCGCCTCAGACAAGCCAGGCATACACTACCTCAATCCCGAATCCCCACGTAGCGGCGCGGCCAATAACCTTCGGCATGTAGCTTTTTCACCGGGATTTCCGCGGCGTTCACGCGCCAAAATGGATACGGCCCCGCTTCATAAACGAGCATCGATTTCCCATTCTGGCTCCACTGTTTGAAAATTAGGACATGCTGGTCATTCAGAAGGATGTCCCCTGCTTGTAAAAGCAACGAAGACTTGAGTGGTTTGGAAATCGACGGGAGTTGCTTGGTTGAATAAGGGCGCTCAAGCCTCCAGCAGCGGGAGACGAATCCGGAGCAGTCGATTCCGCAAGACTTCTGGCTAGTTCCAGCATCGCCGAGGATTCTCTTGCTGCTTGTGGAGATATCTCCAGCGAATTCCCCGTACTCAAGTGAGTTGAGAAATTCCTTGGGCGTATCGAAACCACCCCATTGGTAGGGCATTCCATACATCGTTTTTCCCGGCTCCCACCAGCCGTTCGCAAAACCCCTGCGGTTGAGTGAAACATCCGGAGTGTGAACCGTGATCCCGCTGCCATCGTCACCGTGTTTCACGTGCCGCTCTGCGGGCATCCAGGTGACCTGGGTGTATGCGTAGGCTGTCGTGATCACATCAGCTCTTGTCACCGAGCTTGCGGGCTCCGGGATTCCCAGTGGATCTCTTGGTGCGCAGGAAACAGCTAGCCCTGCCAAAACAATCACTGGAAGCCCTATAAACGATTTCATCTTAGAACCCGACAAATATCATATACGCCTGCCAGAGCTTCCAGCCACCGAACATCCAGGCAACGCAGCCCATTGCGAGAAAGGGGCCAAAGGGAAGTTGTTTGCCGAAACCGATGCGTCCGATCAGGGCAGCTACAATGGCGAAGAGGGATGCGGAGAAGAGTGAGAAAAACACCCCGCTCCAGCCGAAGAATGCGCCGATCATTCCGAGCAAGTGGACATCGCCCATTCCCATCGCCTCGCGGGGAACGACAGCACCGTTTGCACGGCCACTGAGTGAAACCATTTCCTCCAACTCGAAGGTGCGACCATCGGAAAGCTCGATTCCTGTCTCGCGGATGATAAGCTTCCCTCCTCCTGTTTCCTCGCCATCTACTACGACTTCCGTAGCATCGACAATCAACCTGTCGGTCTTTCTTGAGAAAATATCCCACCAAGGAATGTCATCTCCATCGATGACAAAGCACATCGGATCTTCGTCACCTTCCGGCTCGCGGAGAGACCACTCGACTTCTTTGTCGAACTTCATCTCCTTCCTGCCAAATGCTTTTTTACCGAGTTCCACGACCGCCCAGAGTCCAAAGAATCCGACAACCCATCCAATTCCGCCATCGATCAGGCCTTCTAGCCAAGTATCGTTGTAACCCGCCATCGCTGAAAGCGTCGGCCAGATTGCGCATGCGATGAGTCCGACTACCGAGCCAGCCCAGGTAAGATTCGTAGGGATAATGAGGTGCTCGGCATCGATGTAGGTGATCGCCACGAGCAGAGCCATCAGTATCCACAGCGGAATAGCTACCTGCGGTGGGAATATCCACCAGACCAGACCGAAGAGCACGGCGGTCAGGATTTCCACCGCGATGTAGCGGAAAGGAATTGGCGCGGAACAGTGCGCGCACTTCCCTCGGAGGAAAAGCCAGCTCACAACGGGCAAGTTCTGCAACATAGTGAGCTGGTTCTTGCAGAGCGGGCAGAAGGATCGGTTCGGCTTGTTCACGGACATACCCAGCGGCAGCCGGTAAATGACCACGTTGAGAAACGAGCCGATGCACGCCCCGATCATCACCGCCGGAATGATCCAGATCCAGTGATCCAGCGGTGGGTAGATCACAGGCATGAGCGCCACCTTTCGACCTCTCGCTTCACATTCACAACAGAGGGAGCGCCGATGTTCGTTCTAGCGGCGAGAGCAGTTTCCAAAGAGAATACTGATTTCATCTCATCCGTGTAAGCCGGGTCGATTTGCTTGAGGTCGAGCTCATCCAGCGGAACGCCGCTTTTCACAGATTCGGCAACAGCCTTCCCGACCAGTTCGTGGGCGGAGCGGAAAGGGACACCGCTTTTCACGAGTGCGTCCGCAAGATCAGTCGCGAGCAGCATCGGGTCACTGGCTGCGGCGAGGCACTTATCCTCACGCATTTCCATTGCGGCTATCATTTCCGTGTTCACGGCGAGAACCATCAGGATGGTATCGACAGAATCGAAAAGGGGCGGCTTGTCCTCCTGCAGATCGCGGTTGTAGGTGATCGGTAAGCCTTTCATAGCGACTAGAAGATTCATTAGATTACCAACAAGGCGGCCTGTCTTGCCGCGAGTAATCTCGCAGACATCGGGATTTTTTTTCTGCGGCATCAGGGAAGAGCCGGTGGTGTGCGCATCGGAAAGGGACACGAATCCGAACTCACTACTACACCAGAGGATCAAATCTTCGCTGAGGCGGGAGAGATGCACCCCGCACATCGAGATAATAAATAGCAGCTCTGCGATGTAATCTCGATCGGCAATGGCATCCATTGAATTGTGCGTGATCCCATCGAAGCCCAGCTCCTCCGCCATTCCCGCGCGATCAAGGTTGATCGTCGATCCAGCGAGAGCGCCGGATCCCAGCGGGCAAACGTTTAGCCGTCTCCTGCAATCGTTCAGACGTCCCTTGTCGCGCTGTAGCATTTCCACATACGCTAGAAGATGATGGCCGACTGTTACCGGCTGACCGCGCTGGAGATGGGTGTAACCGGGCATCACCGAGGCCGCGTATTTCCCGGACTGATTCACCAGCACTTTCTGGAGGGTAGAGATCGCGGCGTTGATCTCATCGATCTGCGTGCGGCAATAGAGGCGCGTATCGGTAGCTACCTGGTCGTTGCGCGAGCGGGCGGTGTGGAGCTTGCCTCCCACAGCACCGATGCGCTTCGTCAGCTCCGCCTCGATGTTCATGTGGATGTCTTCGAGGGATGTCCGGAACTCGAACTTCCCCCCCTTTATATCCTTCTCGATCTCGCGGAGGCCGCTTTCGATCTGGGAGAACTCCTCTTGGGTCAGAAGCCCGGCCTTCAGCTGCGCACGGGCGTGTGCGATTGATCCCGCCACATCGTGCGGAAATAGCCTCCAATCATAGGAGATTGACTCGCCAAACTGTTCAACCAGCGACGAGGTATCTTGAGCAAAACGTCCTTTCCACATAACTTAAAAATTTTCGTTAGAATACACACCACCAGCGATCACCTTGCGTTCCGCAGAGGTATTTTCAAAAATAACATCACCCTCGATGATCACACCTTCGTCAAACGCGATCAGGCCGGAAACTTTCAGAGAGTCGCATTTGATCAGGCTGGGCACGCCGAGCGGGTCGAGCGCATCTACCAGCTTGTATTCCCCGGAGAGGGAAATATCTGGAGGCACGCCTTTGCGCTCTTCGCGAAGCTTTACACTGCCATCTTCCATCACCTCGTAAGCATCGGAGCGGAGCGCGAGGAGGTCAGCTGTCGTCTTCACCGGAGCGAAACGGCTGCGTGGGACTTCAATCGCCAGCGCACCTTCGAAGCACTCGATGGCAGATCCCATTGCGATTTCTAGTTGAAAAACAGGGGTAGAATTTCCATCGCGCGGATCAACGGCCTTCTTATTTTTGATCATCGGCAGCGGCAGCACACCGGAGTCTGCGGACAGTTGTGCTTTGAGTTTATCCAAATTCAGCCACAGGCTGTTGGTATTAAAATAGAGGTGCTTGTCGATGTTCTGGAACTCATCCAGGTCTCCATCCGGGCACTGCGCCACCTCACGCAACAGGAGTCGGCCATCGGAATTTCGCTTCGCCAAATGTCCGCCTTTTCTATCGGCTGCGGTGCGGCGGGTGACTTCCATCATGAAAGGCGCGCCGGACTCTGCGAAGAAACCGAGCAGTGCGGGATCGAGGATAGCTCCGAGGTTGTCCGAGTTCGAAACAAACGCATATTTTACGCCGTCTCCCAGAAGCCTATCCAGCCAACCGCTACCAACCATCGACGGGTAGAGATCACCGTGTCCAGGCGGGCACCATTCCTGATCTGGATCCTGTGCCCACTCGACTGGTTTCAATGTCGCAGCATCGATCTTTGGGATCATGTTCTGCATCATTTCCACCTCATCTGCTGCGGCGAGCCCCTGGGCTTCGTATTGCTTGAGATGCGCCAAGGTATCCTCACTGGTGCTGAAGCTATTCATCAGCAGGAGTCTCACCTTCTTACCACTCGTTTCACGCAGAGCGAGCGTTTGCCTGACCATCAGATCGAGGAAATTCACACCTTCCCTGACGGAAAGCAGGCTCTTCGGCCCTTGCAGACCCATCCCAGTTCCAAGGCCGCCGTTGAGCTTCACGATCGCAACCTGTCCTAGCAAATCCGATTCGCCAGCCGCTCCCAGATCGTCCGCTTTTGGCAAACCGTCAGCCGGGGAAATCGTGTCCTCAGCGATCATCCCAGTCTCGTCGCGAAGAAGTGCCTCATAGTTCCTTTTAAAAACCGCCACCGGGGCATCACCCATCCCCGCAGCCCTCATCTTAATCTCGAACGCATCGAATTCACTCATACGCCCGATCCTCCACAAGGCACTCCGCTAGGTAAAGCCAAGAACGCGGAGTTCGCGATCAACTTGGCTGAGGCAACGCCACTGGGCGGCGAGCGGCTATCGCGATCCCGGTCTTCCGGCTTCGGCGGAGATGGGCGAAGACGGAGCGGTGTATCTTGCCGAAACCCTGGAGTTGTTTTCGGGTGACGCCGACCTGCCGGACTACCTCAAAATTTGCCGCGAAAAAATCCTTCCAATCCACCAACTCGCCGACGAGTTTTTCCGCAATCTGAATCCGCCCGTTCTCCGGAAGATTCAGCAGCGAACCGGCAGGAATCTCCACCGTCCGCACGCCATCGGTGAGAAACCTCACGCGATTAAGCGCCGTCCCGTGGGGCAGCTTGAAAGCATCGTTATCCACGGAGCGGATACGGGATTGAGCGGTCAGAGGACGTTCCAGCGATGTCGCGCTAGCCATAGCAGCCGAGCACAACAGAAGGGCGGTGATTCGCAGACAACACACGACGGCACGGTGACCACCAAAAGGCACTTGGTTCATATTTAGGGGAGACTTGGAGGCGGCGGATCGAATGATCCGGTGTCCTCTTGCGAGGAGCTACGTGGAAAAGAATAATCAGTTTTCCCTGAAGTTCCATTACGTGATCACGTAGCAAAATGGCGGATTCACTTATTAGAAAAATTCAAAACCACGAGCATTGAGACTAAAAAGGCCACGAATGAATCCCCTCACCTCACCACCCAATCTAGATCAAGAAAATCAATCTGAAATCACTGCCCCCATTGATGTTGTTTTGCGAAAACCGACCCCATTCAGACTATTTGCCAAAATTCTGTGCGTGAAAGGTCGAGACGGCGTCTGAGATCTATTCGCCTCGCCGCCGAGCACAATAACATTTCATCGCGACTCGTTCGACACGAAAGGCGCGTAGCTGCCGCGTCTCGCGGCAGGCAGTGCAAGCCCCGTCTCGGGGCGAAACCGTAGCTACCGTATCCTGCGCCAGCCCGTTATGGAGGCATCCTCATCCCACCCCTTCCCAAACGAATCCACAACCCCTGCAAATCATCGTCCCTGCGTCCCCTGTGACATCAGAAAAAACCAAGGAATCCGGAGAAAGTTTGCGGAAAATATTAATTTGTGAGGACTGCAATGAGACAACACCTAGTGTTCTGAAAACCTTGATTCGCGCTACCTAGAGCCTGTCCCAAATAGAGATCAGTCTCAGAAAATTCCCAATCCGATTTCCCGGATCACCTTGCGGAACTTGGCTTCATGCTCCGCAGGTACGACCAATCTGCTTCTGCCGATGCGGAAACATAAATTTGCAAGTTCTCTCTCGGAGGCAAGGCGTTCGGTAGTTTCTGCGTCGCGACAATCGAAAACGAGGGCATCGGTTTTTCTTTGCAGAGCCTTACCGTTGCTTTCGCAGGTGCTTAAAAAATCCTCGACCTCTGGCGGCAAGGGTTGACCACTGGAAGTTTCGAGAAAGTCGACGAAGTCCTGCGTGCTCCGCCCGCGTTCCACGGCACGGATCGCCCGCTCATAGTTCAGGCGCCAACTCAGATCGGTCATAGGTTCCGCCCATGTTTCCAGCAACAAGTGGTCCGCAGCGGTCGCTTGGCCGGATACCACAGCGATACTCAGGTTCGGAAACACCGCCAACTCCAACGAAGAATTGGAGCGCGAAGGTTTGTACTCCGCCGCGAACCCAAGGCAGTAAGCGCCCAGATGGGTGATTCGGATCGCCCGCAATCCGTCATAGCGGGAAAGCCATTTCATATCTTCAGCTCCCCACTGCCCCCGAAAGTCGTCCCTGGCTCCATCCGGGTGGACGTAGGCGATGTCGATCAATCCGAGTGTGGCAGCATATTCAAACAGGAGAACGAGAATATAGCGAAATTGCAGGGTATTCCACCCGCCATAGCCATCGTAGCCAAAGCTCCCATACCTCGCCTCGCAGAGATAGAGTTTCGATGGATCATGGCTGACTTCAAATTGGCAGTCTGTCGCCACCATGTGATTTGAAAAAACGTCGATATCGAACCACTTGCCTACCGGGCAATCACCCAGCCCGGCCACCACCGCACTCCGGCGCGGGGGCTTGGCAGTCATGTTTTTCTTGGTGGATTGCCCCTTGATATCGTTGATTCGGCTGAACTCGTCGAAGCTGGTGTTAGAAAGCCATTTGTTCCAGAGACTCCGGATCACATCGTGAGGCGACTGCCGCATGGCCTTGACGCCAGCGGGCGATAGCTTCGATTTTGAGCCGCTTGGCTTCTTCGTCGAAAAAAGCGATGCATAGCTCTTCGCTGCAAATCGGTAATCGCAATCTCTGATTCGGCCTTTGTCATTGCCGCCTCTGCTTCAGCCTTTGCGACGCGCTTAATCTGAAACGCTGCAAAATCGCCACCTAGTGCATTAGATACCTTTTTAATTAGGGTATCCGCGGGCTTCGACACCGCGCCAAGGTTGACTACGGATACTGAGTTGTCGTCTGTCATAGGTTATTTTTTTCTACCGAAC
>CAJJBR010000066.1 GCA_905182475.1 Akkermansiaceae bacterium
CAAGCCCATGCGTGCTGAATGCACGCGGGAAATGCGCAAGCTTGGGAAAGGAACCGCGATTTAGAAATCGCGACTGCAACGGCTGCGGAGTTTCAGGGTAATTCGCCGGGCAGGTCGCGATTTCTAAATCGCGGTTCCCTTCCGCCTGATGCGTCGACATTTCACAATTCTCTATGCGCGGCAGTATCGCCGTGGACTTCAACCCACGGACATCGATTCCGGTCTGGCTCCCGTCGCGTAGTGACGCCTCAAGCGCTTTCACCGCGCTCAACGCGATCAACTCTCGTCCGTTTTAAACCGTCACGCCGTGACGGGGAAATGGCTTAGTGGATGCCGTTTTCAGTTTCATGGCCTGTCCTCGTGAAGCCCTAGCGTAGGCGCCCTGCCCTTCATCCTATACTGGCGCGCTTTGAGCTTTGAGCTTTGACTTTTAGGCCTTCCTCGCTGTAGGCGAGATGCAACAACAGCATGGGGGGTCAGCCCCATGAACTTCCCAAACCAAGCCCATGCGTGCTGAATGCACGCGGGAAATGCGCAAGCTTGGGAAAGGAACCGCGATTTAGAAATCGCGACTGCAACGGCTGCGGAGTTTCAGGGTGATTCGCCGGGCAGGTCGCGATTTCTAAATCGCGGTTCCCTTCCGCCTGATGCGTCGACATTTCACAAGAGGTGAAGCACGGGAACGATGAGACGGAGATTCAGGTGAAAAAGTCGACTACCAACGTCCGCTGGGCGTTTCAGGGCTGAAATTTATGACCCGGGAGCATAATCCTCCTTCCCGCCATGCCAAGGGTTTGTTTGGCAGCGTTTGTTTTCATCTCCTCGGGTCCCAAGTGCTGCATTTATTCCGGTGTTTGCCCTGGTGGCAATCGTTGCAGGCATCGCGATGAAAGTGAGTCAGCGTCGGGCAGCTACCCGCCGGGCACTACACGCGTAACGGGGATTGGTCTCTTCATTGCCTTGAGGCCCGTTCCCCGCAGATCTTGACATCTCTATGCGTTCCGCAAATAGTGCAGACAGCGTGACATGGACGCCCATTTTTTAGCAAAATGGGCAAGGATGGCAACTTTACACAACAGAAAAAAGATAGCAAATGAACGTCAGTCTAAACAAATACCTACTCTTCTTCTTGCTGCTTCCAGCAGTGATCAGTGCAGCTCCTAAGCCGAACATCATCGTTATTTTGTCAGATGACATGGGCGTCTCTGATATCGGCTGTTATGGGGGCGAAATCAATACTCCGACACTGGACCGCCTGGCGGCCAACGGACTACGCTTTACTCAATTCTATAATACCGGCCGTTGCTGCCCGACTCGTGCGTCATTGCTCAGTGGGCTGTATCCACATCAGGCCGGAGTGGGTCATATGATGGGTGATCGCGGTGCCGACGGCTACCGTGGCGAGTTCAGCAAGAATGCGGTGACCATTGCCGAAGCGCTAAAGCCAGCTGGGTATTCAACCTACATGGCAGGGAAGTGGCACATCACCAAGGATGTCAAAGGCAAGACAGACGTTGCCCTCCGTAACTGGCCTCGGCAACGCGGCTTCGATCGCTTTTATGGAACGATCCACGGTGCTGGCAGCTTTTGGGATCCTAATTCTCTTACTCGTGACGATTCCCTGATTACTCCGGAAAATGATGCGGAATATCAGCCGAAGAATGGCTTCTATTACACCGACGCCATCAGCGATAACGCGGTGAGATACATTAAAGAGAATGACAAGGACAAGCCGTTCTTTCTTTATGTGGCCTATACGGCTGCACACTGGCCGCTGCATGCCCGTGAAACAGACATCGCCAAGTACAAGGGCAAATACGATGGTGGGTATGACGCCATTCGACAGGCCCGCTTCAAGCGCATGCAGGAAATCGGCATGATAGGCGCGGAATCCAAATTGTCGCCAACGGTCGGCAACTGGGAGACGCTAGAGAATAAGGATGTGGCGCTCAGGAATATGGAAACGTATGCGGCGATGGTCACCAGTATGGACGAAGGGATTGGCAGAATCGTTAAGCAACTCAAAGATCAGGACATTCTCGACAATACACTGATTCTTTTCATGCAGGACAATGGCGGATGCCAGGAAGACTTTTTGGTGAACCGTAGAGATGATGGCGAACGCGCTGCAGCTCCTTCTGCAGGAGCCATGAGTAAGGATGAGCTGCAGTTTGATATGGTTCCTAAAAAGAGCCGTGATGGATTCCCGATGCGCCTTGGCCCGAAGGTCATGCCCGGCCCAGCGGATACTTATAACATGTACGGGATAAACTGGGCGAATGTTTCAAACACTCCGTTCAGATTGTACAAGCATTTTGTTCACGAAGGCGGCTCTTCAAGTCCTCTTATTGTGCATTGGCCGGCGGCTGTAAAAGCCAAAGGTGAATGGCGCAAAACACCTAGTCACTTAATCGATGTTATGGCCACTTGCATGGATGTCAGCGGTGCAGACTATCCGAAGACCCACCACGGCAATGAGATCAAGCCGATGGAAGGCAAGAGCCTTGTCCCTGTCTTCAACGGCAAAACGATTGATCGGGATGCCCTCTACTGGGAGCATGAAAAGAACTGTGCGATTCGCGTTGGCAAATGGAAACTCGTTGGCAGCGGGGTGTTGACCGATGACGGTCCCGATATCAGTAAGTGGGAACTCTATAATATGGACGAAGACCGTTCAGAATTGAATAACCTTGCCAAGAGCAATCCTGAGATGGTTCAGAAACTTCATGATAAATACATGGTCTACTGCAAGCGAGCCGATGTGATACCAACGTTTGACAAGAAGAGACAGCAGCAGAAGCAGAAAGAAAAGAAGGAACGGAAGGCACGGAAGGCGGCGCGGAAAAAGAAGGTCAAGTAACCGTCTCCGGGTTGGCATGGCTCCTGCGAGCGCTTAGCTCCTCGCGGTCAGGTGCTTCATCACAACATTTCCTTACTCTCTTTTCGTTTTTCACCCTCATCCTGTCGTTTGTGAAATTCCCGACCTGCCTGACATACATGAACATGACAAACACGCCATTGAGCCGGAGAGCCTTCTCCAAGCACGGCCTCCAATATGGTTGCTTAATTCCGTATCCCCGTTGGGGATGAAGAACCTTCGCCACCCAGTTCAAAAATCATCCTGCCCACCACTTTCAGTTCCACCTAAGAGCCACCTTTGGGGAATGAATTTATCGGGTTCAATGCAAGGAGCAGGAGGCGTAGCCGGTCTTCTCCTGGTCACTGATCACTGATCACTAGGCACTAGCAAACTTCTTCTCCACCTACGACTGGAACGGAAACGTCGGATGTAACTGAAAGTGGTGCTCAGGTTGTCATTTTTTGAAAAGTCTCAGAAAATGATAATCTTATTTCGTGTGACGCAGCACTAGCGGAAGACAGTGCGCAGGAACTTTTGGTTGTGGACGTAGCTGTCGAAAGTGCTGACGCCCTTGCCGGTAGCGGATTCGATGATGAGCCAGTCCTGGTAGCTGATGTCGTCGACGGCTTCCTTGAACTTGTGGAAGTCGATCCGCCCGTTGCCGAGCAGGAATCCGTTTTCCTTGCAGTGGAACTGGCAGATATTCTTGCGCCCGAGCTGGCGGATTTCCTTGTAGATGTCGTAGCCCATCTTGTTGGAGTTGGCGGTGTCGTAGTAGACTTGGACGGCCGGTGAGCCGACCGAGTCGATGATGTGCATGTGCTCCTCGGCGCTGAGCCAGGTTTCGAGCCCGAGGGTGACGCCGGCCTTCTCGGCCTCGGGGGCGACTTTCTTCAGGCGGCGGATGACCTCCTTGGTGAGCTCGGGTTTGCCCTTGATGTCGCCCTTTCCGAAAAAGGCGAGGAGGAGGATCTTCTGCTTCATCTTCGGCATGACCGCGACACATTCCCGGACCCATTGTTCGGCCCTGGGATCGGAGGAGTAGGGGATGCCGTTGAGAATTGCCATGGCGAGGGAGCTGACTGCGATGCCGTGCTTCTGTTCGGCGGCGGCGTATTCCTTTCGAACCTCCTCCTTGCGCAGGTCGTAGCGGTGTCCGGGCTCCCCGAAGCTGACCTGGATGCCGTCGAGGCCGATTTTTTTGCCCAGTTCGAGGGCGGCGATGTCCTGGCCTTTTCCGATCGACCAGTCGCAGGCGCCGATCTTAAAGGCGGGCTTGGACTCGAGGGCGGCGCGGAGAAGCGGCGAGCTCGCGAGAGCTGCCGCAGCGGCGATTTTGATGGAGTGGCGGCGGGTGATCAATGGCTGGTTCATGGCTTCTTTGTGTTCCGGGAATTTCATTTCCCTGCCGGGCCTGGTGCCGGCGGGGTCGATTTGCCTTCGGTCAGG
>CAJJBR010000067.1 GCA_905182475.1 Akkermansiaceae bacterium
TGCTGGCTTGGGTTGCTGGGCAGTAGGATGCAGCCCTTCTTTGGTGAGAAATCGCCTTCGCCCATTCGTCAGATTAAGGTTTTCAGAACACCAGTGGTAAATTGGCGAAGAGAGTCGATAGACTGATTATGTATTATCGTCCGATTAAGATATCAACCGCACAGGCTTTGTAATTCGGCTGGCGTGAGTAGGTGTCGAAGGAGGGATGGGTGAGGCGGTTGACCTCGGGGTAGTGCATGGGAAGGAATAGCTGGCCGCGCTGAACGGTGGGGGCGATGTAGGCAGTGGCGCTCATTTCGCCGCGTCGGGAACGAATGGTGAGCTTTTGGTTGTTCTCGATCTGGAGGTTTCGAGCGTCGCGCGGGTGGATCTCCACGTAGGCTTGGTCCGGGTAGAGTTTTTTGAGTATTTCCGACTTTGCAGTGCGTGTTTGTGTGTGCCACTGGCTGCTGGTGCCGCGTCCGGTGAGGAGCAGGAAAGGGAAGAGGTCACAAGGTGGCTCCGGCATGATGGCCGGTTTTTCGAAGAGGATGCGTGCCTTGCCATTGGGGGTGTGGTAATTGCCGTCCTCGAAGAGTCGCCGCTCTGCGGCATCAGGGATCGCGTTTTTTTCATCTGAGGTGATGTCCTCAGGGAATGGCCACTGGATGCCGCCAGCGTGATCGAGGTGGTCGTAGCTCTCGATGCCTGTGATGTCACAGGGGCGGTTCTTGGTGAGATTTCGAAGCTGAAGAAATGCGGCTTCTGGATCGGTCCATTTATCAAACATCGATCCGCAGCCCCAGGCACTGGCGAGCAGGCGGAAGATGCGGAAGTCGGTTAGCGCCTGGCCGGGTGCCTTGCAGACCGGCTTGATGGTGGCGATTCGCCGTTCGGAATTGATGAAGCAGCCGGATTTTTCACCCCATCCCGCAGCCGGAAGATAGAGGTCCGCGACCTCGGCAGATTCGGTGGTGTGATACATGTCCTGGACGACGAGAAAATCGAGATTTTCACGAAGTGCGGCGAGTCTTCCGCTATTGATCCAGGAGTGAAAGGGGTTGGTGGCTACGATCCAGAGAGCTTTGATTTTCCCCTCCTCGGCGGCACGTAGGATCTCGTCGAAGGCGAGGGAAGAGTCTTGCGGGATGTTTTCCATCGGGATGCTAAGACCGGAGGCGACCTTGGCGCGATGTTCTTGATTGGTGAAATCGTGACCGCCGACGAGGGATGTGGTATTTGAGAAAAGGCGCGATCCCATGGCATTGCACTGGCCGGTCACGGAGTTCGGACCGGTGCCGGGTTTGCCGATATTTCCGGTGATGAGGCAGAGGTTGATGATGGCCTGTGCGGTGCGGACTCCCTCGTAGGATTGATTGATTCCCATGGTCCACCACCATGAGACTCGCTTGCCGGGTTCAGAAACCGTTCGCGCCAGGTTCTCGATGGTTTCCTCGGAAAGTCCAGTTTGCCCGGCGACAAACTGCGGGCTGAAGTCCTTCACGAACTCGGCGAAATCTTCGATTCCCTCGGTGTTGGCGAGTGATTCGGGGTCGGTTCGCTTGTCTCGGATGATGCAGTGGGCGAGCGCGTAATAGAGGGCGAGGTCGCCTTTTGGCTTGAGCTGGATGTGCTGAGTTGCGGCTTGTGCGGTCTCGGTCGCCCGTGGGTCGATGACGATGATTTTCGGGATGCGCTCGTTGCGCATGATGCGCTGCCATAGAATGGGGTGGGCGATGGCGAGGTTGGCGCCTGTTAGGACGATTACATCGCTCTGCTCGAAATCCGCGTAGGTGTAAGGTGGGGCATCGAAGCCGAAGGACTGCTTGTATGCGGTGACAGCGGTGGCCATGCACTGGCGCGTATTGGCATCGCCGTGGAGAAAGCCCATGCCGGACTTCCAGAGCAGGCCGAGGAAGGCCATTTCCTCGAGCGGGATCTGCCCGGTGGAAAGGAAGGCGGCGGAGTCCCGGCCATGGTTTGCCTGAACCGACTTGAAGGTGGAAACGAAAGTCTGGATGGCGTTGGTCCAGTCAATGGGGCGGCGCTGGCCGGTGGCGGGATCGCGCAGTAGTGGAGTGGTGCCGCGGTCAGAGGCATCGAGTGGATCGAGAGCCTGCCATCCTTTGGGGCAGGCCATGCCGAGGTTGACCGGGTAGTTGGCCTGTGGTGATAGGTTGATGGCCTGGCCGTTTTGATCGAGGTGGAGTTTTAGTTGGCAGCCAGTCGCGCAGTAGCCGCAGATGGAGGTTGTGGTGGAGGCTGGAGCAAGACGGGTGGGGACTTTCCCTAGGCCGAACATGCCGGGGCTCTGGACGAGTTCGGCGGTGAGTGGGCCGGATTTGCTTTTGAGGAGCTTGTTGAACATGGTCAGTGAGGTGAGCTGACCCCGAAATTTCCGGGCATCTTCGGGGCGTGAACGGATTGGAAGAAGAGCTGACGCTCAAGGATTTCCGAGGCAATGAGGACGGGCAGGGCGAGCCAGGGTGAGAAAAGCACCAGGAGCATCGATAGTGCTGCCAAGCCGAATCGCCAAAGTGTGATGCGCAGTAGTGGGCCGAGCAATAGACGGCCAGAATGGCGGAGTGCCGACCAATCGCCTTGGATCTGGCTCCGTCGCATGACGATGAATTCCGGTAGTGTTTTCGCGGCGATGGCTAAGGCTGCGAATGGGCGGAGCATAGGTGAATGGATGGAGAGTCCGAGGAGTAGCAGTGAGATGACCGTGCCGAAGAAGCGTGGTGCGGATCGTCGGACTGACCAAAGTGACCTATGGGTGTCTGCGTAGATCATGATGCTGGTGAATACGGCGGCGAATCCCAGCGGTAGAACGGAAATCCGTGTGATCAGGGTGAAAAATTCCTTGTAGGGGAAATCCGGCAAAAGTGGGAGGGCGCAGAGAATGATGGGGATGGGTGCGAAGAGTGAGAAGGCGAGAATTTCACGGGATAGCCAACTGGTCCGTAGTCCGAGGAAGAAACGCCATGCCTTGAGTGGTTGTCCGAGGTGGAAGACGGCGGCGACCATGCCGGCATTGAAGAGAAGGGTGCCGAGGATGGTTTGCGTGAAACTGTCAGGTGCAAAAACGCTGCTGCCGAGTAGTCCGATGCCGGCCTGTGTGAGAACGAGCATGAGCACGAGCGGCCAGTGGGCGTGCTCTGGGATTAGTTTGTCCCGGTCGGCGGCGAATGCAGTTTGAGGCGTTTCCCTGCCGACGTAGCGGGTGGTGGGAAAGGTGACCGAATCGTGAGGGATCCCTGACTGCGGATTGTGCCGTTCAGGTTGGAACAGGTTGGTCGGGTTGGCTTTCCGACGCCGCTCGGGGATACCCGGAATATTGCTCGGCACCTTGATGATGCGGATGGCCTCGGTGGGGCAGGCCTGCACGCAGGCGGGAGCCTCACCCTCGGCCAGTCGCTGCTGGCACATGTCGCACTTGCGCACGATTCCACGTGATTTTGAAAATTTAGGGACGTCGTAAGAGCACTTGAGAATGCAGTATGAGCAGCCAATGCACTGGTCATCGAGGTGGCGGACGATGCCTGTTTCCTCATCTTTTTCGTAAGCTCCCACGGGGCATCCGTGCATGCACTCGGGAGACTCGCAGTGGTGGCAGGCGGTGGTGACGGTTTGCTGCCAAGCGGGTGCATCATCGCCGCCGATCAGGGTGCCGGTGTCGCGCCATGCTTCGTCGTCGTCGAGTCCGTTGAGATTGTGGCAGGCGGAGACGCATGCCTTGCAGCCCGTGCAGCGATCGAGAGCGACTTCAAATGCATATTGCTCACCTTCTCCGGGCTTTGTCAGGGGGATGAGATTTCGGTAGTGACCTGCTAGATCGGGTTCGCGATCGTGATCTTCTGCGAAGCGTGCGACGGGTGTCTGGAGGGTGCTTTGTTCATCGAGAAGATCGTCGATGAGGGTGCGCAGTCCGGGGTTGGGCGAGGACTTTGCTTCCTTTTCAGGACTGGGCTGGAGAGTAGTGACCAAAGGATGTGCCGAGTTAACGGTGTTGAGCTCAGGCGACGTTCGCCGTGAGAAGGGATTGCAGGTCTTGGAGTTCCGTCCGGTTTGCCCACTGGGCGAAGGTTTCCTTGTTTTCTCGCTTCGAGAGATAGGCCACTAGTAATTGCTCGATGAGAAAGTGTGCCTCGCTGAAGGCGACCCCTTTCCATACTTCGCGGGCGACGGCCTGGGTGTCATCGCAGCCACCTCCGAGGACGATATCGTAGCCGTCAATCGTTTCGCCCGATTCGTTTTTCACCGGCACGCCCATCATTCCGATGTCGCCAATATAGTGCTGTGCGCAGGAGTGTTTGCAGCCCGTTAGGTGGATGTTGACCGGTTGGTCGAGTGGCACGCGCTCCTGCAGGTAGGCCCCGAGTTCGACCGCGTTTCCCTTGGTGTCGGCGGCGGCGTATTTGCACCCGCGACTGCCGGTGCAGGCGACGAGCCCACCGGTGACGGTGGCGGGTGCGAATGAGAAGCCGGCGGCTTTGATGGCTGCCTTGGCCTCTTCGAGGTCTTCGTCGGGGATATGAGGGATGAGAAGATTCTGCCAAACGGTCAGGCGGATCTCGCTTTTGCCGTAGCGGTCGGCGATGGCGCAGAGCTGTTCCATTTGTTCCGCGGTCATTCTGCCGACCGGGATACATACGCCTATGTAGTTGAGTCCGTCTGATTGGGGGTGCACTCCGAGGTGGCCGTGCTTGACCTTGGGGCGGGATTTTTCGCACTGCTCAAGCGGGAAGTAGCGCATAGGGAAGGCCAGCTTCTTCTGCGTTTCTTCCAGGGTCTTGGTGATTCCCCAATCATCGACTAGATACTTGAGGCGTGCCTTGTTGCGGTTCGTGCGGTTGCCGTTTTCGACGAACATGCGGATGAGTGCAGCGGCGACGGGAATGGTTTCTTCCGGGGTGAGTAGGACGCCGCAGTCGGTGGCGAATTGCTTGTGGCCGGTGATGCCGCATAGCTGCATGCGGAAGTAGATGCCAGGCTCTACGCCTTGCTCGTTTTCTCCAACTCGGACGGCGTAGAAGCCAATGTCATTGGTGTCGGTGCAGACCGAGATGCAACCGCCGGAATCGTAGGAGATATTGAATTTCCGAGGCAGTCCGTAGAGGTCGCGATTGTTGAGGATGTAGTGGTGGATGGCACGGGCGTAGGGCATCACATCGATGAGTTCCTCGGAGTCGAATCCAGAGGTCGGGCTGGCGGTGATATTGCGGATATTGTCTGCGCCGGAGCCTTGGGAGGTGAGTCCGAGGTCGGTGAGTTTCATGAGCACCTTGTGGCAGTTGGGTGGGAGAATTTCGCGGATCTGGAGGTTGGCGCGTGTGGTTAGGTCGCCGAAGCCGTTACCCCAATCACGGGAAATTTCGGCGAGTCCGCGGAATTGGGCGGTAGTCACTGCACCGCCTGCAATCCGGCAGCGCAGCATGAAGCTGTCCTGCGCGGGGGTGACGTGGAAAAGTCCGTGAAACTTATAGCGGAAGACGTCCCCGTCCTTGGGGAATTCATTGGCGGCGGCGTTGGCAAGAATTGCGTCGTAGCAGTCGAGGCCGTTTTGTTCATGCTTCACGACTTCCTCGCGGCAGAGTTCATCGACGGGGGTCCCGTAGACGGTTTCTTCCTCCTCATGGGTGAAACGTCCGCCGGAATCCTGGCCGAGGTGGGGTATGTTGATGCCCTGCGTGAGGCCGGAAAAGAATGCTTCCAGGTAGCTCGTTTGTTCGTTGGTAAAGGCGCTATTGCTCATATGGTCAGAAGGTTATTCTTCCTGTCTTGAGCATTCGCCGTGCGAATCCGGGATAATTCTGAACTTTGGCATCAGAAACGGGTCATCTCATGTATGAATCCGGCTCATGCATGGGAGAGAAACCCATGAATCCTACTTGAGTGCCCGCGGGGCGGTGAATTCACCCCGTGTCGATGTAGGTCTCAGAAAATGAGAGTGAAAATCCAGGCGAGGAAGAAGGCGAGGGCGATGAGTTGCCACAGCAGGACCGGATTTCGCTGTGCCAGCGGCAGAGGGAGATTGGTTGTGATTGATGGGTCCGGCGTTTCCAGATACTTGGCGAACTCGGACATCGTTTCATGCCGTGAATCCGGCAGGATGGATAGAGCCTTGCGCAGGGTGGCGTCCATCCAGATGGGGACCATCGGGTTATGCGCCGTGGCGCTGGTGTAGCTCAAAGTGTGGAAGTCCCGTTGAGTCTTGGCACGGCTCCAGCCTTCTCCGTATGGGTGCTGGCCATTGGTCAGCAGATGGTAGGTGATAACCGCGATGGAGAAGAGGTCCGAGCGATTACTTGGAGTCGCGCCGAGTCGGTATTCCGGTGCGGAGAAATCCATGGTCCCCAGCGCGCTCTGGCGATGGAAGGGGGTGAAAATTTCGGTAATGCCACCAATACGACAACTACCGTAGTCGATGATCTTCGCGCGGCCGTCGGTATCGAGTAGGATGTTGTCAGGTTTGAGATCCTGATGGAGCGTCTCCCTGCGATGGAGTGCGCGTGTGCCGGAGATGATGCCCTTGGTGATTTCGATGATTTCTCCCAGTGGAGGGCTCTCCTGCTCGGCGAGCCACTCGGTGAGGGTGGGGCCATCGACGGGTTCGAGGCAGTAGTAAAGGAAGCGGCGAGGGGTTTCTCGGCGGACTGCTTTGACCAGGTTCTGGTTATCAGTGCGTAGGCCTATCCATTCCTCCAGAGCGAAGCGCTCCAGGTAGGCCGGGTCGTCCTCGTAGTTGACCGATGGGGTCTTGAGCACGAGCGGTCGGTCGTTCTGATGGGTGTCGTGAACGAGGTAGAGTTGGGAGGAAGGTGAGGCGGTGATGAGCTTCTCGACCGTGAGTCCGTCGATCGACTGCCCGGGCAGGAGGTCCGGTGGGAAGGGGAGGCTGTTGAGTTGGTTGAAGACATCATCCTTGTCCTCACTGGGCAGGGAGTCGATGCGTAGGACGAAGGCTGAGCGGTTGTCGTCGCTATCCTCCGCGGCTGCACCGAGTGCTCTGGCAATCTCATCTGGATCTGTCCCTGAATTCACGATGCTCTGCATCTTGGAGTGACTGATGCAGTCGTGGATTCCGTCCGTGCTAAGTAGAAAGACATCCCCTGGCTCGATAGGTAGTGCGTGGTAGTCGATCCTTGCGCTGTTCGCGAGGCCCATGGCGCGGGTGAGATAGCAGGTCTTTGAGGAAACGCGGGCGGAGTGATCTCTTGTAATCTGGTCAAGTGATCCGTCTCGAAGTCGATAAAGTCTGGAATCGCCGATGTGGAAGACATGGGCGGTGCGGGATTTGAGAACCAACCCGGTGAAGGTGGTTACGCAGCCGTTTTCCGCGGAAGCGTAGCCCTGCCCCTGGGAGAAGAGCCAGCGATTGGTGGCGCTGAGCACACGCTGTGCGGAAGTTTTGACCTGCCATGATTCGGGAGTTTCGAAGTAGTCGGTCAGGAAGGAGCGGACGGCGCTTTCACTGGCTTCCCGTGCGGCACTCGCGGCGGAGACCCCATCTGCGATACACGCGGCGACTCCCTTGGTCGTGAGCAGCGGGCCCTCGGGATAATGCATGCCGAGAAAGTCCTCGTTCTCGGCCTTGGGGCCGGGATCGGTGAAGCGGCCGCTACTCAAGCGGATATCCCCACGAATGTGCACACCATCGTTTTGGGTCATTGGATTGGAAATGAAAAGTCGGGAGTTTTTGTGGAACGAGTGAGTGGATGGCTGCAGGAGCAGTCAGTTGACATCGATGAGTTGCACGTTGCCGTCCTCGTCCACCTCGGTGATATGGCCTTTTGGATCCGCAAGGAAGTAGGAAGCGGCAAAGCCAAGTATTGAGGAAGCGGCGATGATCAGGAAGAAAGTGGGTGTGCTTACAAACGAGTAGATCGTCAGGAATGTCACGGCTCCGACGTTTCCGTAGGCACCTGTCATTCCGGCGATCTGACCGGTCATTCGGCGCTGGATGAGTGGCACCATGGCAAAGACTGCGCCTTCACCGGCCTGCACGAAAAAGGAGCAAGTCATGGTGGCGAGGACGGCCAGCGCCACTGGCCAGGAGGGTCCGATTTGAGAGAGAGTCAGGTAGCCGAGCGCCAGCCCGGCGAGGAGGATGAGCATGGTTTTGCGACGACCGAACCTATCAGAAAGGTAACCTCCTCCTGGGCGGGCGACGAGATTCATGAATGCGAAGCCGGACGCCAGCAGGCCGGCCTTCACGGGGCTGAGCCCGAAGGTCTCGGCGAAAAAGGCGGGCAACATGGAGATAACGGCTAACTCGGAACCGAAAGTGATGAAGTAGTTGATGTCGAGAATGGCGACCTGGCGGAAGGAATAGCGCTGGTGCTCCGGGACTGATCCGGCCTTGAGCATTTCGGCATTCACCTTGTAGATCTGGTAGCTCTGAAAAATGAAGAGTAGGACAAGAATCACGTAGGCTGAGGTGACGAAGGGCTGTGCCAGCAGGTCGACACCGGCAGGGGAGAGCTTCCAAGCCAGCACGGCGAGGGCGGCATACATCGGCACATTCATGCACAGCAGAAACCAGAAATCACGTGGAGTGGAGACTTCCAGGCCACCGGATTTCTTCGGCTTGAAGTAGGTGGACCCCTTCGGGGTATTGCGGGCCACGCGATAGAAGAAGATGCCATAGAGAAATGAGATGGAACTGATGGTGAAGAGCGCGTAGCGCCAGCCGTTCTCACCTCCGAAGGCGAGAGCGAGAGAGGGCAGGATCATCGCTGCGGCGGCAGATCCGAAATTTCCCCAACCTCCGTAAATACCCTCCGCAAGGCCGACCTGACGGGCCGGGAACCACTCTCCAACAAGGCGGATGCCGATCACGAATCCGGCCCCCACGAAGCCCATCAGAAAACGTGCGAGGGCGAGCATTTCGAAGCTCTGAGCCAGGGCGAAGAACGAACAGAGAATTCCCGCTGCCATGAGTAGGAACGAAAAGGTGTGTCGAGGCCCGAACTTATCGACCAAAATCCCTATGATGATGCGTGAGGGAATCGTAAGCGCGACGTTCAGAATAAGCAGGGCTTTCCACTGAGCATTTGTCATGTCGAATGCCGCAGTTAGAACGCCCTTCATGGGCGCATGGCTGAACCACAGCACGAAGGTGATGAAGAATGCGAACCAAGTGATATGCAGGGTTCGGATGGCGGGCGACTTGACGTCGAGAAGTTGGAGTTTGCCGGATGGTGAGTTCAAGGAATGTTTAGGTAGAGGGTGAATGAGCAGGCCTCATGTCGGGATTGAAATGAGGCGATCGAAAATTTCAGGCGTGGTCTGATGGGAAGGCTGAGGGCAGTTCATGCGGTGGCTAAGCGCTGCCATCGTCGCTATGAAAAATCCCACTTTGCATCATGGGAAAGTGGGCCTGACCAGTAAGAGGATCAGGCAGGTAACAGCATTTTCTCAGATTCGCGGAAGAGGTCTTGGCGATACAGACGGGTCAGCGGTGAGGCGGTGGTTTTCTCCGGAAGTAGGCCGGTGCTTCTCATGCCGGAGAGGAACCAAGAGGCCTTGTCCGTGCTCGGACAGTTCAGCTGATCACCGTAGAAGAGGTGGAAGCCCGATGCATCGAGGTTTCCGCGGCCACTCAGGAAGGTTGGCCCCAGGCTGTTGTACAATACCTTCTTCGAGCACCCGGTGTATTCCGGGCGCGCCAGGATGGAGACGAGTTCGTCGCGAAATTCCGTTTGCTGGCACAAGCGGCAGGCGTGGAGAAGAGCGGCACCGAGAGCCACGGTGTCTTCGTGTCGATCTCGGGCGAACTGACCCTCGACGATGAGTATTTTCTCCGGGTGTCCCATCGCGATTTCGGCTGATGTGGCGACACACCAGCCGTTACCTTGGAGAATCGTTTCCGAGTTCCATGGCTCGCCCACGCAGTAGCCGTCGATGTGACCCGCGGCGAGACTGGAGGGCATCAAGGGAGGGGGAATGAACACGAGCTCCACATTGTGTCCGGGTTCCAATCCGTGGCGCCGCAGCCATGAGTGAAGGAGGATGTGATGGGATGAAAAACGGTGAGCCGCAGCGAGTGTGAGAGGACGGTGTTTTTTCCAGCAGTGGGTGACATAGGGGAGGAGCCCAGAGCCGTTAACAATGGTTTCAATAGGAAATTCGTTAGATAGGGTGATGGCATTTCCATGGGCACTCAGAATCAGCGGGACGGAGATTTCGCGACGGAGTTTTTCAAGGCCCAGCGAGAGGTAGAAGGCGATCCCGGCGATGGATTGCGCCGCATCCAGTTCCCCATAGAAGAGCATGTCGCGGATGGTGGCCCAGCCCGGTTGCTTCGAGAGGGTGACCGAAATGCCGTAGGATTTGAACAAACCGAGTTCCTTGGCGACCGCCACTGGGG
The DNA here is from genome assembly GCA_905182475.1 of Akkermansiaceae bacterium. Taxonomy (GTDB): domain Bacteria; phylum Verrucomicrobiota; class Verrucomicrobiia; order Verrucomicrobiales; family Akkermansiaceae; genus Luteolibacter. The sequence goes on from CAJJBR010000067.1 coordinate 10,352, forward strand.
CGCAATCGTTGAGGGGGACGAAGCCTAGGCGGATCGGCGAGCGTGAATCTGAGCGGGGCATGAGGTGGAGTAAGCGTAAAGGGTGCCAAGTTCCGACTCTTGGCATGTTGCCTGCTATTGCCAGTAGAGTGTCCGATGAAAATTATTCATGAATGAGGTTCTACCAGATCTGCGGCAGCTCAGGGCCTTCGTGGCCGTGGCGGATGAGGGCAGCTTCACGCTGGCTGCCAAGAAGCTATTTCTCACGCAGTCCGCGATCAGCCACTCAATGCGGACACTGGAGGGCAGTCTGGAGTGCTCCCTGCTCTCCCGGTTGGGGAAAAAGACCGTGCTCACTGAGGGAGGAACCATTTTTCTGAAACGCTGTAGGACCATTCTCAACGAGTTGCAACAGGCAGGACGTGAGCTCGATGGCCTGAAGCGCTGGGGCCAGAGTCGCATCCGCATCGGCGCGCCCCATTCGCTTTGCCAGTTTCTCCTGCCGACAGTCCTGCGTGAGTTCCGCGATTGCTTTCCGCGCTGTGAACCCTCGATCGAGGCCGGGGATACCGAGGCACTTCTGGGCCGTCTGGATGATCACGAACTGGATGTCGTGCTGGGGCTGAAACTTCAGGCGGGTCGTGAGAAGGGCGCTCGCAGCTTGTTTAAGGATCGCATGACCTTTGTCGTGCCGCCTATCCACCCGTGGGCGGAAAAGGGCATTCCTGATGAAGCGGATTTCGAGAAAGTGCAGTTCATTATCTACGCCCGCGCCAGCGGCACTCACCGGCTTGTGGAGGATTATTTCGCGGAGCGTGGCATCCGCCCGCGCGCGCCACTGGTGCTGGGGGATATGGAGGCGATCAAGGAGATGTCTAAGATCGGCATCGGCGTCGGCATTGTGGCTGAGTGGGTGGTCCGCCGTGAGGTGGAGGAGGGCACGCTCGTCGCGCTGCCCGCCAACGGCCATGAAATCGAGCGCGAGTGGTCCGTCTTTTGGAATGAGGATCGCCCACTGAGCCTTGTGGAGGAGACTTTCGCGGGGATCTCCGGTATGGTTGGGATGAGCCTGAGTGAAAAATAATACCACTCCTTGGCGTCAGATCCTCGGACTTTCCTTCCTGCTTTCCTGCCTTCCTCATTAAAACTACATTCTCCCATGCCTCTAGAATCCCTCCGTAAAATGCGCAGCCGAAGAGGATCCAATAAGGAATGCAGGAATGCAGGAATTTCTTTGCCAGTTTCCCACCCATTTCCGCAGTTCTGATTCCGGGCGTAACTGAAAGTGGTGGGCAGGATTATTTTTGAACTGGGTGGCGAAGATTCTTCATCCCCAACGGGGATACGGTTTTTAGGCCGGGTTTGCCGGCCTGCCCTCCGAAGCAGCGAAGCGCGAAGGAGGGAGCAGGGCGGAGGCTCAGACATCCTGACCTCAGTGGGAAGTAATTGAGACACAGATCTGTGCCGGCCAAGGAGTGGCGGTCATTCTGCCGGCAACCGGAGCGCAGCGGAGATAGAGGGACACGAAAACTGAACCCTCCCTCAAATAAGAATCTAGAAATCGCTGAGGATGTGGCTGGGGTTGCTGGGCAGCAGAATGCAGCCCCTCCTTGGGGCTTCGTGCTGCAGGGCTTACAGCCCATCTGACCGTGCTGAAGACCCGATAGCTCCACTTGCTGGTCAGATTCCTTCGCGATTCAAAAATCAAAAATCAA
>CAJJBR010000068.1 GCA_905182475.1 Akkermansiaceae bacterium
CCACTGAAACCAACCGAATGAAAACGAAACAAGCTGCCATTCCCCGGGATCCACAAAAGGTTCCAAAACCTCTTTCAAACCCCGCTGCCGCCCTCATCCGGGATACCATTGCCCATCATGGTGTCACCCAGGTCGAGGCCGCGGAAGCGATGAAAATCAGCAAAGCCCAACTCAGTGATGTCATCCGCCAGAAAAAAGGTGTCAGTGCCAACCTCGCCCTTCGCGTCCAATTCTGCTTCGGCATCCCCGGAGATCTCCTCATCCGCCTCCAAGCACAGTTTGATTTCCAAAAAGCCTTCCACGCCAAAAACAAAGATCTCCGAATGGAAGTCAGAGCCATTGCTTGAACGATGAAACCAAAAAGCACCCGAATTCCGCTGACAAACTCCGCCGCCGGCTGCTCACCCCGGAGCACTGCCTGAAACTGGGTCGCTATTTCGGAAACGAGCCGGAGAACCGTTTCCCCTCTCCAGTGAAGTAGAGGCGATGAGCCTTAGCTCTCTCTTCGGAAATTATGGAGCATGAAATATCGCTCGAAAGCTGCAACTGTCCGGAGAAATTTCGAAGTAAAACTCCTCAACCGGAACATGAGCAGAGCCTTTGCGGTGAATCAGAGCTCTATTCGCCGCAGATTCGACTGAGAAGAAACAGTATTACCTAAAACGGTCAGCAGAAAGTCAGTAAGGAATAGTTGTCTTTTCACACATTCAAACCGTACTTGGTTCGGCTTTCCGTCTAACCAATTCCAACGAAATCGAGCTTAATCCCGTGCCATTCGGGACTGTCCCGCATTAGTAGGAATTCCGCTGGTTCCAGAGGATTCTTTAAAACGTGAAAGAAAAAACTAAAAATATCTTGATAATGAGACTCGATCGCAATAGTAGTCCTCCCGTCATGAAAAAGAAACAAACATACAGACTATTAGCGATGCTTCTGAGCGCAGGAGCTATCGGCAATGCTCAGGAATCGGAAAGTGTGAAAAATTTTGGCTTGCTTGAGCCATTGGTAATTATCGGCGGTAAGGATGAAGTTTACAACCTTGCAGGTTCAGCCGCGTTCCTTGAAGCGACCGACTGGCGCAAGCAGGGTTATAACAATATCAACCGCATACTTGGGCGGGTGCCGGGTGTCTATGTGCGCGACGAGGATGGTTTTGGGAATTTTCCGAATATTTCGATGCGTGGAGCGGATGGGACGCGTTCCGAGAAGGTGACTCTCATGGAGGATGGTATTCTTGCTGCACCAGCGCCTTATTCCGCGCCGTCAGCTTACTACTCTCCACGAGCAAGTCGGATGTCTGCTATTGAGGTACTTAAAGGTTCGAGCCAGGTAAAGTATGGCCCGCAAACCACCGCAGGAGTTCTTAACTACCTTTCGACACAGATTCCGCCGAGTGATGGCTTGGCTTCGAGTGGCGCTCCAAATTTCTACTGGCGCAGCACATATGGAACCGACAATACCTTTTTGAATCACATCTATTATGGTGACACAGTTCAAACCAAGAACGGAAAGTTCGGGTACTTATTTGAAATGCTTCATGAATCAAGTGATGGCTTCCGCGATCTGGATGGCGGCGGCAATACCGGATTTTCGGTGACTGAGCCGATGTTGAAACTTTTCTGGGAGCCGGACACGCGATTGAAGCAACGGTTCGAGTTTAAGTTAGGTTACACGGATCTAGATGCCGATGAGACCTATGTCGGGCTGAGCGAAGCGGATTTCGCGGCGAATCCTTTTCGTCGTTATGCCGGAACCCAGTTTGACAATATCCAGACTGAGCAGAACCGTACCTACTTAAAATGGATAGCAGAGCCTACCGATCAGTTTAAATTTGAGACGGCGATTTACTACAACGATTTTTCTCGGAACTGGTATAAAATCCGTAGCGTCGATGTCACTGATCCTGCTGACGTGGCAGTGCTCAATGGTTCCGCTGCAGGACCGCTTTCACTGCGTGCAAACAGCCGTGACTATGAAGCCTACGGGATTCAGTTCAGCGGACTCTATAAATTCGAGACCGGTAGCGTGCAACACGATCTAGGGTTCGGTGTGCGTTGGCATTACGATGAGATTCGCCGCTTCCAGCGTAATGACCAGGTCACTTCCACCGGCACGGGACCGGGTGGTTTTGCAATCACCTCCACGGGTGCTCCGGGTTCCGGCGGCAACCGGTTTCAGTCTGCAGAGGCGATTTCGCTATGGGTGACTGATGACATCTCGATTGGAGCTCTTACTCTAAGCCCTGGATTCCGCTACGAGGATGTTTCGCTCGATAACACCGATTATCTCAGTGATCCGACAAACACTCCTACGGCCATCCGCAGCGGTGACGAAAGCTACTTCGCTCCGGGCATAGGTTTTACCTACGATCTGAATGATGATAACCGCCTCTTCGGTGGTGTGTTCAAAGGCTACTCGCTGCCTGGACCCCGTTCGACTCTGAAGGATGGTGTAAATAAGGAGGAAAGCCTCGGATACGAACTTGGCATTCGCCATCGCAAGGATGGGCTGAACGCCGAACTTGTCGGTTTCCTGTCAGACTATGACAACCTCATCGCGACCGATACCGGTTTCGGGGTTTCCAATAACAACCGCAACGTAGGCGAGGCCACCGTGTATGGAATCGAAGCCTTCCTTGGATACGATGCGGGCGTTGAATCCGGTTTAAGCTTCAATGTCCCGATGTATTTTTCCGCGACTTGGACATCCGCAGAGCTAGGTTCGTCTGTTGACGAAGGCGGAGCTGAGAACATCTACGCGGGTGGTACACCTGGATCGAACATCCCGTATGTTCCAGAATGGAAACTGGCCGCAGGTGTTGGAGTCGAGTTTGAAAGATGGGGTGCAAATCTCGATATCACCTACACTTCATCCACCTTTGGAACTGCTAATAATTTCAGCCAGCCGGTTACAGGCCAGATCCAAGGCGGCATTGATAGCGCCTTCCTTGTGGATCTTTCCGGATACTATCAGGCGACGAAAAATATCAGGATTGTCGGAGGCATCAATAACCTAATGGATGAGGAAATCCTCACTAGCCGGATTCCAATCGGAGCTCGTGCTGGCTCACCACGCTCGATCTTCGGAGGTTTTGAAATGAGTTTCTAATCGTTTGGATAACGATTTTCCCAGCAGTAGTTACGTTGGATGGTGTTGCCTGAACTGATCAGGCAGCACCATTTTTTTGTGAAAATTTCTTACCCAAGGAGGAAGTTCCTCCTTGGGTTTACGCGGCGTCTTCCTCGGCGTCGGCCTTGCGGCGGCGGAGGGATGAAGCCTTTGTGCCTTCGTCAACCTGGCGGTTGATTGAGACGGCTTCGATGTCACCACGGGAGGGGACTTCGAACATCACATCGAGCATGAGTTTCTCGAAGATCGAGCGGAGGGCGCGGGCGCCGGTTCCGCGTTCGACAGCCTGTTCGGCCATGGCGCGGAGTGCGTCGCGGGTGATGCGGAGCTTCACGTCGGTAGAAGGAAACGCATTTTGAGATTCAAGGCTTAGGGAAGAATTGGCCCCAGACGGCTGCCTTGTCCCAGCCCTTTGCCGAGAGGGTCATGTGGCGGTGGGCGAGGGAATCGTGGATACCGATTTGGGTGACCCGTTCGCCATCAATGGTCTGGCGTTTGATCGTGAGCAGATGGCATCGGGCAGCATCGACCTGAAGCATGGCTGTCCCGTTTTCGCAAATCAGCTCTATCTTGGAATTAGTGATCCTGAGGCGCGCGGGTTCGATCCAAGAGGAGAAGTTCAATCCACTGGAGAGGAACTCGCAACGGAGAGAAGTGCGGTTGTCGATTGCATTCCGGAAGATCGCGACCAAGGGGTTATGTTCGGCCAATAGGCTGCGTTTTTCCTGTGCTTCTTTGCAGCAAGGGCAGACCATAGGGATACGGGTGAACCCCTTTTTCCAAGAGACGTATTCCTCCATTACAAGGATTTCGGATGGCTGTCCGGCTATTCCTACGGCGAACTGCTTCATTCCGTTGATTTCGGGTGTGGCGAGTAGGGTGAGCCTCCTGGGCTCTCCGTCCATCGCGACCTCGAGAGATAGTGATGGATTTCCATTGTGATCCAGGGAAACAGCGTGAATCGCTTCTACCTCGCGCAGCGAGATGCATAACCCGTCCTCGGGGAAAAGAAATTCGCCTTCTGCTTCGTCGTGGATCGCCGCCCCGAGAGACACGATTCCGGCGAGTTCCGTCAGATCGTTCCTAGCATGCAGGTAGAGCGGCTGACCATCAATGGCTTGGTCCAGTAGGGCAGGGAGGGAACCGGTGAATCTCAGGATGCGGGAATTGATGGGTATTGCGTAGGGATCCTTCATTGTTATGCTGACGTTTCGGGGGAAATTTTGAGAGAAGCAATGCCATTACTTTCGAGCCGGACGCCTTTCGTCCGGAGATCTGCATAGGCGACATTATGGCAGGCTTTGTCAGCGATGCGGATGACGCTGCCCTCGTAGTCGATAAATGAAGGGACGAAGCAACGAGTCTGCCGCTGGCCATAGGTGCGGATGGTTACTTCCAGCATAGGGCAATGGCGCAGGGATTCGCTTACAGTGCGGGCGAGGTGGCAGCCTTCCTCTTCCCGATCCATACTCGACCACTCGTCCAGCCAGGCTCCGGCACCCAATTTCCTGCTCTCAGTGCAAGGGAGCGGAGCGGCGTCGAAGCGCCGGAGGAGATCGCTGACAGCGGGGGATCCCCAGTGGTGAGCGTCTAGGCGAAAGGATAGACCTATTGATTTTCCAGATTCTCCGAAGGCGAGAAGGGTTTTTCCCGCAGGCATACTTGTCATCAGGTAAATGGCGATGGGGGCGGATGTGTCCGTCTCAAGCCCGCTGATATGGTCGCGCAGGACATCCCCGTCTTTGTCGCCGCAGGTCACGGAAAGCCCGAACGCGGTTTGGCTTGCCAGACTGAGCCCTTGCCGTCGGGCGACGAGAGTTCCCCGCCCGAGGCGATGGAGATGATCCAGAATTTCCGCAGCTGGGCATCCCAGCCTGAATGCGCAGGAGCAGGGTTCAGATTTACTTTTCTTCCAAATGCAAGACATGCACTATGCTGGCTGTTTCCGGAGGAAAACCGCTACCGCTGTATTGTCAGATATTGACGGCGTATTGCCGTTGAGGGGTTTTTATATGAGATAGGTATTGAATCGGTGTGGAAAAATTTAGGATTGCCTCTCCTCCATCTTGCTCTTGAGTTGGTGGAAAGCCTTCTCGATGTCCCAGCGGTGCTTCTAGATGATTACCAGCTGGTGGACTGGGATTTTCATCTCGTTGGTCAGGTAGGTGTAGGTGGTCCCGTCGGCAGGATCGGTGTAGGTGATGCGACGCAGGACTTCTCTGTATCTGGGGCTGACGAGGCAGTCACTTTCGAAGCCGTGGTTGCGCGAGTCGGAATTGTCGATGAGGTTCCGGGAACTGACGGTGGCGGCACTGTTGAATTTCTCCCGGGTGAGGAAGTAGATTTCAGCGGTGTGCTTGATGTGGCTCCACATGCCGTAGTCGATGCAGACCATGTCCCACGCGTGAATGGGGCCGGCCCCCGCAACATCACATCCTGCCCGTTTTTCCTCCAAATTCCTCGGATTTCTGAGGATTAGGCATCCCTCCTCGCCTTACTCCTTGACGATAATAGTAATGTGGATGAGTATTTTCTTATGCTAATCAAAGTGACGAGCAAGCGGCAGGTAACATTTCCGGCAGCGGTGTTGGAGGCGCTAGGGGCGAGGCCTGGTAGCCATCTGGAGTTGCAGCCGCGTGGGGATGGATTCCTCCTGAGAGCCAGGGCAATTGATCGATCGAAACTAGCCCCATTGCGCGGGGTGATTCGGGAGAGAAAAGAAACATTCGATCTGGAGAAATTCCGAAATCAGAGCCATGAGCCATCGTTACGGGATTGATACCTCAGTCTTTGTCCGGCTGTTGACCGGAGATCCTGAGGCGGAATACGAGAAGACCGTGGGAAGGCTACAGAAGCGACTGGAAGCCAAACCACAGGCGGAATTTTTCGTTTCCAACCAAGTAATCGGAGAGGCTTACATCGCGCTCCAGCACCATTATGGGATTACAAAAACTGCCGCAAAAGCGGCTATGCTCAGTGTTTTAACAAGCGGGCTGTGTTCGCCGCTGAACGGCGCATCGGTTATGGAGGTACTTCAATCGGATCGAGGCTGCGGATTACTGGACAGACTCATCGCTGACGATTACGACGGAAAAGGAATGAAGGTTCTGACAAATGACCGTAAGATGAGCCGACTGGAATCGTCCGAAAAACTTTAGCTTGGGCTGTCTGACGGGATCTCACTTCCGCAAAGGTAGCGTGCCGTCAGGTTTTTGAAACAGATGATGGCGATCTCGTTGGCGGGAATCCCTTTCTCGGACCACGCCCGAACGCAGCGGAGAGAGTAAGCGCATCCATCGTCGAGAACGGCTACCCGCCTTCAGCCGGAGGAATCCCCCGCAGCGAATACATGCAGTCACATCTATCGAAAGTTTCCAAGGCGATCAAAAAAGGCATTCCCGTCCGTGCCTACAACTGGTGGTCCATCACCTCCAACCGCGAATGGGGCCACCCCTTCGACCCCAATACCGACTTCGGCCTCTATTTCGTCGATCTCGACAATGACCCGACCCTCACCCGTCAGGTCACGCAAGAGGCAGCACGATTCAAAAAAAATCATCTCCGCAAACGTTACGGATTTGGAAAGGGATCGAAAATATGCACCGGAAATCGGCGGATAATCACTCATCGTCCGGGATTCCTCCGGCCGCCATCTGTTCCTTATACCATAAGTGGTAAGGCCGCACCTTCGACATCGGAGCATCCTCGTTGACCATCAGCGGTTTCGTCTCTTTCCAAAACTTGTCGTAAGCCTCAGCCATCTTTTTAGCGATGTCCCCATGCTCCCCGATGACATTCGTTTTCTGTCCGGGATCCGCCTCCATGTCATAAAGTGTATCCTTGCCCACCATGCGAAAATTCCCGCTGCGCACAGCGAATTTGCTCCACTGGAATTTATCTGGATCCGCACCCGTCGGCCAACGCGCCACATGCGAATACAGGTACCGGTCCGGCCATGCGGCATCCTTCACCGTTACCAGCGGCCAGAAACTCCGTCCATCCACCTGCTTCTCCGGGAAATCCACTCCCGCAATCCCCGCCAGAGTCGGCAGGATGTCGATGTGCGCCGCTACCTGTTCCACCTTCTTCCCGGCCTCCGTATGGCCGTCCCAGCGGATGAAAAACGGCACCCTTACGCCACCTTCGTCGGGGCTACCCTTGTAGCCTTTCATGCCGGCGTTGTAGCCCTTGAGCTCATTGCCTTCCTTGTCCTTCCCGAGAACAAGGCCTTCCGTCCCGACCCTACCCGCCATGCCGTTATCGCTCATAAAAATGAACACTGTATCCTTCCACAAGTCCCACTCATCCATCTTCGCCATCAGCTTGCCTAGATTGTCGTCGATGTTCTCGATCATGCCGAAGAAACCCGCTTGCTGGCTGTTGAATCCCATTTCGAGGAACCGCTTCCTGGACTCCTCCGGTGCTAGATATGGTGCATGCGGCGCATTCGTTAAAATATAGGCGAAGAACGGCTCGTCCGTATCCTTCATCTTAGAAATCCAGCCCGTCGCCTTATTGAAAAACACATCGGTGCAGAAGCCCTTGGTCTTCACGAACTTGCCGTTGTGGCGCACCACTGGATCGAAATACTTGTTCTTCGGCACATCCGCACACGAACACTTGTAAGCCTGCCCGATACCACCCGCACCATGGATAAACACCTCGTCGAAGCCCCGGCTCCCCGGTTGGTATTCCTCCTTATCCCCGAGATGCCATTTCCCGAAAATCCCGCTCTTGTATCCCGCCTTTGCCAACACCTGAGGCAAGCTCACGGTGGACAAAGCCATCCTTTCCCGCTCAAGGATCGTATGTGTGATCCCATTCTTCATCGGGTGACGTCCTGACATGATTGCCGCCCGTGTCGGCGAGCAAGTCGGACTGACAAGAAACCTGTCAAATGACGTGCCCGTGTCATGCAGCTTGTCCATATTCGGGGTTTTAATCCACGGATGCCCATGCGCTCCTACCGGCGCATATCCCTGGTCATCTGTCATCACCAAGATGATATTCGGTGCCTTTCCGAACAGCGCGGCAGTGAAAAATACGGACATTACCAGGATTCTCAACATTTTAAACCATTGCACCCACGGTAGCGCCGTAACAAGCCTCAATCCATACCCGGCGACTCAGGCTTTTCATTTGACCCGTTCGAGATATGATGCACCATCCGGCCTGATAAAATCAGGGCGAAAATTCCCCACAAACAACATGCTACGACTCGCCGTCATTCTATTGTTCCTGTCAGCCTCTATCCGGGCACAGGAAGCCGATACCACTATTGTGGAATTGCGGGAAATGATCTCGAAAATCGTCGACGTGCAGACACTTGAATCGGGGGAGCGCCTCGACTGGGAAGCACGCAAAGCCGAAATGGCAGCCCTCCTCGAGCTCCACAGGAAGGAACTCGCCCTCCTCGACGGGGAACTCGAAAAATCTGGCCAATCCGCCCCGCAACACTCGGAGCTGACCGATGAGCTAAAAGCCGAAATCAAACGCCTCAAGGCAGCGAGAAAAATCACCGCAGAAATTGTTGCCCGAAACGTCCCGCGCACCCTTTCGCTCGCGAAACAATTCCCCGTCCCCCTTCTGACCAAAACCGAACCGGAACTCTCTTCCCTCCGCTCCTGGAAGGCCACCGACGAACCCCGTGAAGCTCTCCGCTCCATCCTTTCCCTCGTGGCAAAGGCGGAGCAGTTCAACCGCCGCTTCACCCGCACCACCGAGATCCGCGACAACCGTGAGGTGCAGGTTCTCTACCTTGGCCTCGCCCAGGCATTCTATGCCGATCGCAATGAAAAAGCCGGCATCGGCCGACCCGGCCCCGCTGGCTGGATTTGGAAACCCCTTCCGGAAATCCGCCCCGAACTGGTCATAACATTCGAGACGCTCGATAAGAAACGCCCTCCAACCATGGTCACATTGCCACTGGAAATCCGCTGATCCATGGCAAACAACAATTCCAATCCCGTATCCGTGCACCTCCGGTTCTGGCTCCTTTCCCTGATCTTCCTCGCGCCTCTCTGTGCTCAGACGACCGTCCCTGAGGCACTCGAAAAGGCCAAATCCGACCTCGCCACCGCGCTCTCCTCCCTGGATGCAACCCGTGGCAAAATCGCCTCAGAAAAACCCGCTCTCTCCGCTGATTTCGAAAAAATCGAACTGGAACTTCGCGCAAAACGCCGACTCGTCCGCATCGCCCGCCAATCAGTCAGGGATCGCGCCGAAGAACTCCGCCAGCTCAGGGCGGATCTATCCACCCGCACCGAAGACAGCTCCTATATCTCTGGACTCCTAAAAGACAGCGCCCTGAAAAACTCCACGCTCGCCATCCCCGGCTCACCGCTCCTTGACCATTCCGCCTCTGGCTCCCTCACCCCGTTAGACGCCTCCCTCGACCGACTTGAAGACCTTCTCGGCGGCTCATTCTCCCCCGGCCAGGCCATCGATCCATCAGGCAACATCATTCCCGGCACCTTCGCAGCCCTCGGTCCGGCCTCCTATTTCCTATCGGAAGACAAGTCCGCAGGCGGCGACGTCACCCTCTCTAAAACCGCAAGCACCCCCCGCTTCCATCCCGGCTCCGAAGAAAAAATCGCCGCACTCATTTCCGGAAAACAAACCACTCTCCAATTCGATCCCACCGGCGGCGATGCCCGAATCCTCAGCGAAATCCACGGCGGCCCACTCGATCTCATCCGCAAGGGTGGGCTCTGGATCTGGCCCATCATGTTCCTCGCTCTCCTCTCATTGGTCTTCGGCTTCATCAAGCTCGCCCAATTCGCCCGCCTGCGCGAGCCGACCGACTCATGGATCAACGCCATCCTCGCCGCCCTCCGCAACGGCGACCGCGAAAAGGCACAGGAACTCGCCAGCGCCCAGCAACACCCGGCCGGAGTGGTGATGGACAAGCTTGTCTCTATTTCGGAAAACTCCGCCGACCTCGTCGAGGAAACGCTCTACGAGCAACTCATGTCCGTCCAGGCAAAGGCAACATCGCTGCTCCCTGTCATTGCCATCACCGCCGCGACCGCACCCCTGCTCGGCCTGCTCGGCACGGTCTCAGGCATGATCACGACCTTCAACCTCATCACCCTTTTCGGCTCGGGCGATCCCAAGCCGCTTGCGGGCGGCATTTCAGAAGCGCTCATCACCACCCTTTTCGGTCTCGTCGTCGCGATCCCCGCACTTATCCTGCACGCATTCCTATCCCGTCGTGCACAGGGCATTGTCCAGACCACCGAACGACTCGGTCTCGCATTCGTTAACGGACTTCGCGCGAAATGATCCACGCCATCCAACAGACACTATACGAAGGAGGGCTCACGCTCTACGCCTTGCTCGTGTTGGCTGTTGCAATCTACTCCACCCTCTTCGGCGTGTGGAGGCATCTTGCCGCCAAACGGAAAACAATTTTCGATTCGTCCATGTTCGGTACCGCCGGATCACCCAGCGAAACCCACCGTGCATACGCCGCCTGCGAGCTCGATGAAATGGCATGGGTCGAAAGGCGCCTCCCCTTCCTCGCCATCCTGATCTCGACCGCACCCCTCCTCGGACTGCTCGGCACTGTTGCTGGCATGCTCATCACCTTCTCCGGGATGGCCTCGGGGAACCTTGCACCCATCGACACCATCTCCACCGGCATTTCCCGCGCCCTCGTCACCACCCAAGCCGGCCTCGTGATCGCTATCCCCGCCGCCTTCCTCCTAGCCCTCCTGAAACGCCGCACCGTAACCACCCACCTGAGAATGCAACAGCAACTCCACGCCCACCTGGCCGGAGCACAAACTCTTCCACTGAAAACTGAAAACTTACACCTAGCAAACTGATGCGAAGGTTCCGCCACACCACCAGCACCGAGACCCAAGGCGGGATCGATATCTCGCCGCTCATCGATGTCGTCTTCCTGTTGCTGATCTTCTTCATCGTCACCACGGTCTTCGTCAAGGAAACCGGCGTCGATATCTCCAAGCCCCGCGCCGCCAGTTCCGAAGACCTCGACCGCCAGGCCATCCTGATCGCCGTCACAGCCGAAGGTCGCGTCTGGCAGGGTGGCCGCGAGATCGGCCACGACGGCGTCCGAGCCGTCATCGCCGCCCTGCTCGAGGAAACCCCCGAGAGCCCCGTCATCATCCGCGCCGACGCCGCAGCCCCCACCGAAGACACCGTCCGCGCCATCGACTCCGCAAAACTCGCAGGTGCCCAATCCGTCTCCCTAGCCACGGAGAGATGAAAATCTCAAAACTCTAAAATTCAACTCTCAATGAAGACAATATATCCCAGTCCGTCGCGTCTTTGCGTTGAAGATCTTACCCACAACCCCAGCCTCTTCCTTAAAAGTTGAATTTTGAGATTTGAATTTTAAATCCACCATCACCGGCATCGCAGCCTCCGCCATCCTCTTGGCGGTGCTTGGGCTCGCACGCCTGTTCACAGTCACAACCAGCATCCCCGACCTCACGATCCGCGAGCTCGAGACGGCCACCTTCGAGCCTCCTCCGCCACCCCCTCCTCTGGAAGACATACCAGACACACCTCCCCCTCCGCCCTCACTCATGGAAGTGAGCGCGCTTCCCGATTCAACCATGGTTCCAATCCCGAAAGATCTGGTTCCGATGGACATCACGGCACCGCTCGAGGATTTCTTCACCGACCTCGCACCCGCGCCGCTACCGACACGGATTGCACCGGCATCGAAGCCAACCTACAGCAAACCCGATCGCCCAAAGCTGCCGCCGGCCGTAAAACCCCAATACAACGCCGGTGAGCTCGACGGCATGCCACGTGTAATCCGCCACGGCACGGCGACATTCCCCTCATCACTCGCCCGCAAAGGCATCACCCGGGGCACGATCGTATTCAGGATCACAATTTCCGTATCCGGTGCCGTCAGCATCCAGGGTGTTGTTTCCTCCACCCATCCGGAACTTATCGCTTCCGCGCGTCGGGTCGCTTCCGGCGCCCGTTTCACCCCGCCTCTCCACAACGGAAAGCCCGTCAAAGCGGTCATGAACTGGCCCATCGTCATTGATAAATGAATTTCGGTTAGAAGTTATTTGTTATGAGTTATTTATCTAAACGCTACCTTAGCCATCTGGTCTCTTGCCTCTGGTTTCTGGCCTCTTCACCGCAGGTGTTTTCCGCAGAACCACTGCCCCTCTCCAGCTCCTACTGGAACGACCCGGCGTTCCTCAAATCCTTCAACGGATCCTACCGCATCGAAGCACGCATCGAGCCCAGCGTCTCCACGGCGGAACGCGGCCTGCTCGTCGAAATCGGTGAACTCATGGCCGGTGGGAAACGCGACGCCGCCCTCGCGAAGCTCACCTCATCGCCGCTCACCGAGAAATCCCCCGCCCTCACCTTCAATCTCGGCAACCTTCATTTCGAATCCGGCGAAACCAAAAAGGCAATCGAAGCCTACACCACCGCCCTCAAGGATTACCCCTCGTTCCGCCGCGCCCACCGCAACCTCGCCCTCGCCCACATCCGCGAAAGCGATCTCGCAAAAGCCCTCACCCACCTCACCGAGGCCATCCGGCTCGGTGATTCCGAAGGCTCCACCTACGGCCTGCTCGGCTACTGCCGCCTCGTCCGTAAGGAATGGGCCAGTGCGCTCCAATCCTACCGTCTCGCCCAAATAACCGAACCGGGCGTCCCCGAGTGGAAAGCCGGCATCGCCCAATGCCTGCAGAACCTCGATGCGAAACAAGAAGCCGCCGCACTCCTCGACGAGGTCATCCGCCAGCGCCCTTCCGAATCCTCCTACACCGTCCTCCAGGCAAACATCTTCCTCGAACTGGATCAACCCGGCTCCGCCGCCAAAGCCCTCGAACTCCCCTTCCGCCTCGGTAAACTCGATCCCGATCCGACACTTCTCCTCGCCGATCTCCACCTCCGCGCCGACCGCAAAACCGCCGCAGAAAATGCCATCGCCGCCGCGTTTTCCACTGAAGCGAAGCCCGGCACACAATCCATCATCCGCCTCATCGCCACCGCGTCTCGCCATTCCGACTGGCTCCTCGTAAAAGACCTACTCGAAAAGGCCGGTGAGGATGATTCCCGCGAGCTCCGTCTCGCCCGTGCAGGATACCTCATCGACTCCGGGGAAGACGCCGCTGCCGGGGCAAGTCTCCTAAAAAAACTCACCGAAGAGGATCCCACCGACGGCAAAGCACTCCTCGCACTCGCAAACCATCTCGTCTCAACCGCCCAACCCGATTCCGCAGAACTCCTCTTCGAGCGCGCCAGCATCGACCCGGCAACATCCTACGAAGCGCATATCGGCCTCGCCCGCCTCCACGTTTCCCAATCCCGCTACGCCGACGCAGTAAAAGCCATCGACGTAGCCCTCGCCCTCCGCCCGAGCGACACCCTCAACACCTACCGGGAAGCACTCCTAAGCACCTTGGAGGCATCACAATAGGAACGCACGACTCCAGTCGCGCAGTTCATTTATTCAGATCGGAATCATGCGCGACTGGAGTCGCTCGTTCCACAGAGACAAATGGTCTTCCATCATCTTCTAATCTGGAACAAAGCCTTCGAGAAAGACAGGATTGACCGCATGGAAACTCAACCACCCATGCTCCCCAAGCTCCCCCTCCGCAGCCATCTCCCCCGCCACAGGGCGATGATCAGCTTTGGATCGTCTTTTCCCACTTATCCCTTCTCCTAGGTGTGGGCGTCCTGCTCCCGCTGATCATCTATCTGGTCAAAAAGGACGAATCACCGCGTGTTTCCCATCACGCCAAGGAAGCGCTCAATTTTCACATTTCCAGTAACCATTCAGGTGCCCCAGCACTTTTTTGACATTTCTACTAATTAGCGCTGGCCCGGATTTCGTAGTCATGGTATGTTGTCGGGTATGGATCTCGGCCTTTGAAATGTTCCGTCGCCCGCTTCGTCGAAGTCGAGTTCCCGCGCCAGCTTCGCCCCCGTCTCGTCATCGAGTTCAGTGATGGACTCTCGCTC
>CAJJBR010000069.1 GCA_905182475.1 Akkermansiaceae bacterium
GCCGCCTGACTCGAAATTGTTCCAAGCGCGAAGACAGCCATAAGGCCGAGAATTGTTGATTTCATTTTCATGATTTTAGTAGTTTGATGTTTTCACGCAGGCACCCAAACGCGCCCAATCGCTTCTATGCTATGGGAAATGCCACCCGTGCCAATAGAAAACATAAAGCCGCGGCAAATTTGTAACATAGTAATTCACAAGCTACTGATATACTACGGATTATAAGTGATTATATCCTCCGAGCCGCAAACAATCCGTGACAAAAGCCCGGAAATTGCGAGATTTGCGGGAACAATCCGATGAAAATTATTGAGAAAAACCTACTTGTTCTCGCTTCCGCTGGTTCCGGGAAGACTTTCCGGCTGTCAGACCGCATCATCGGCCTGGTGGCGCAGGGGGTGGAACCGGAGAAAATCGTTGCGCTGACGTTCACACGCAAGGCCGCCGGGGAGTTTGCGGACGCGATCCTAACTAAGCTTGCCGGAGCTGCCGAGGATAGGGGGAAGGCATCGGCTCTAGGGAAAGCCATTGGTAACCGGGATGCGGATTTTGAGGAACTGCTGGAAAAGATCGTCCGGAAGCTGCCAAAACTGACCCTCGGGACAATGGACGGATTTTTCGCCCGGGTGGTGAGAGGCTTCCAATACGAACTAGGTGTGACCGGAGGAAAATTCGATCTTCTAGAGGGCGAGATCGGTGAAAGCCTGCGGGACGAGCTTTTGGAAAATCTGTTGGACGGTGAGCTGGATGCAGAAACGGAGGAAGAGTTCGCAGCCGTTTTCCGCCGGGCGACTGCTGGCAAAGAAGGCACCCGGGTCTTGGAAGAGTTGCGAAATTTCGTCGGCACCTGGCACCGGCTCTATGTTTCTCCGGATGGGAATGAGTGGGGGCCAGCTTCCCTCGCCGGGCAGGATGTTTCCGAATGGGAAAAACAGAAGCACGCTCTCATCGAGCAGGTGCGCCGCGATTGGCCCAATGTCCCGGATAGAAAAAAGCGGCACGACACCGCCTTCGATCCTATGCTCAAATCTTTCAGCGAGCACACAGTGGGCAGCGGCCTGCTGGACAAGGCCACGGGACTGACCCCGAAAGTCCTCGATGCAGCCAAAGAGGGAACCGGCAGCCTTTCTTTTTCCTATTACCAACCGCTGGAGATTACAGGACTCGCGGCGGAGGCGTTGCGGAATCTTGTGACACTGGCAGCGCGCTGCGAGCTTTCTGCCGCCCTTTCGCGAACCCGTGGCATCCACGGCGTGATCGCCTGCTACGATTCCGTGGTAGAGAGGGAACTCCGCGCCAAGGGACGGCTCGGTTTCGACGATGTGAAGCGGCTGATGGGTGCGTGGATGAAGGGCGAGGACGCCCGGCTGCGGCGCGAGGCTGTCGATTTCCGCCTCGATGCAAATTACTCCCACTGGCTGCTCGATGAATTCCAAGACACCAGCCGCGAAGAGTGGAACGCTCTTCTACCCCTAGTCGACGAAGGTCTCACCGACGACGAATCCACGGTATTCATCGTCGGTGACAAAAAACAGGCAATCTACGCCTGGCGCGGTGGCGAGGTAGGACTTTTCGATGAAGTGATCGAGAACTACCGGGGCGGTCTCTCAGTCGAGACCATGACCGAGTCCTGGCGTTCCTGCCCGCAAGTGCTGGAACTGGTGAACCGTGTCTGCGGGGATGGGCAAACGATGTCCCGGCTTTTCGGGAATGCCGCCGGGAGATGGGAGTGGGAGGATCATGTTTCCGCCCCACCGCTCGCCCAGCCAGAAAAGGAAGGCTACGGACGGGTCGAGATCGTCCCGAAGGACGAGGACAAAATCGAACGGGTGATTGGGCTGTTGGAGAATTTGGGGATTGGTAAGAAACTGCTCACTTGCGGGGTGCTGGTGGAGACGAACAAGCACGTCGGAGAGTGGGCGGACGCGTTGCGCGCGGCAGGATTTCAAGTCGTTGAAGAAGGCGCGAGGGAACCGGGGAAAGATCACCCGGTCGGCGTGATGATCTGGCACCTTCTACGATGGATGGCAGATCCTTCGGACGATTTCGCCCGGCAGACGGTGATGATGTCACCACTCGCGCCTGTGCTTTCGGAAAAGTTTGGGGAAGCGTGGCAGGGCGCTTGGGAAAAACTCGGCGGACTGGCGTCCGAAAAGGGCTTCGCTGGAATGCTCGTGGAACTAATTACACCGTTGCAAGGAGTATGGTCTGAATTCGGAAAGAGGCGGGGGGCGGATCTCCTCAACGCCCTGGAACAACTGGATCGGGAGGGAGTGGTCACCGCACGGGAGGCAGCGGATCGGATAGAACGGATGAAAATTTCCCAAAGCCCGGGAGTGGCCGCGGTGCAGGTGATGACGGTTCACAAGTCCAAAGGTCTCGGCTTCGATGTCGTAATCTTACCGGATGTCCCAACCAAGAAGGTGCCTGACCTCACGCATTTCAACACCATCGTCGGCGAGGGTTGGGTCACCAGCGCACCAGTCTCATGGGCGCGGGCGATGATCCCGGAAATTTCCTCTGCGGAAAACAAATGGGCGGAACAACAAACCTACGAAGCTTTCTGTAAGCTCTACGTCGCGATGACCCGTGCGAAACGAGGACTCTACGTATTTCTCGATCCTGCGTCGAAATCGGCAGGAGAAGACAAGGCCAGCCTAGCGAATTGGCTGATGGTTTCTCTAGGGCTGGATGGAAAGGAACAGGAGGTCTTTGAAAGCGGCAACGAGGCTTGGGCAGTCACAGTCGAAGCTATCGCGCAAAGGGTATCTCCTGAAAAATCTAGCCTCGGTGAAGCCATGGTAAAACGTTCACGCAGCACCCCGAGTGGCGAGAAATCCAAAGCCAAGGTGGTAGTCACCGGCAACAACGAAGGGCGGCGGTTCGGCACGGAAGTCCACGCAGCATTTGAAAACATAGGCTGGCTTGATGAAGGCGGCCTTCCCGCTTTCTCTGATAGAATCCAAGCGACCATGGAAGCGGTCCTAGCAGCTCCTGCTATTGCCAAACTTTTCTCAAAAAGCGGCAGACAAATCGCCCTATTCAGAGAGCAGCGGGTGGAGGCGGTGATGAATGAAAAATGGATCAGCGGGGTGATCGACCGCCTGCATATCCATCACAATGAAAGCGGAGAGGCGAATCTTGTGGAAATCATCGACTTTAAAACCGACAGGGTGGAGACGATGGAAGAATTGACGAAACGCTACGATGGGCAAATGGATGCCTATCGCAAGGCGATGGCCGCGATCTACCCGAATGCGGAAGTAAAGAGTATCCTCGTTTCCACCGCGCTGGGTGGAGTCGGGTAACGGAACGCGGACTTTAGTCCGCCTACAAGGATGGTGACTGCGGACTAAAGTCCGCGCTCCACTCAGTTCTGGTGCTTGCGCTTGAAGCGGAGCGCGGCGCTTTGCTTGGCGATAATGCCCTGCAGATATGCGACTTCCTCGGAATTCATGTTGTGCTCGACCGTGTGGAGCTTTTCCTCGGCGCGTTTGATCGCTTCCTCGGTGGCGGACTCGTCGATCTCGCTTTCGCCAAGAGCCATGTCGGTGAGGACGATGGCCTTGTTCTCAGCAATTTCCGCGAAGCCGGATCCAATCGCCATGGTCACAACCTGGCCATCGCGCAGGTAGCGGAGCTCGCCAGGCTGCAGGGCTGTCACGAGACCTGCATGGCTTGGGAGGATTCCCATTTCACCGTCCGCGCCAGGCAGATAGACGTTATCTACCGTGTCGGAGAAGATTTTATTTTCGGGGGTTACAATTTCGAGATGGAGGCTCATGAGGAGGATTCAGGTGCTTAGTTAAATTCTATCAGCCGATTTCGGCAAGGATGTCATCCAGTTTCCTCGTTGGCTCGGAAGCTGAAGCGGCTTTCTCCTCACGCAGGATTTTGACGAATTTGATTCGCTCCTTTTCCTGGAGTTCTTTAAAGTCTTTCTCTGCTTTCGGTTTGAGTTCGATGATGTATTTCAAAATCCCGAACTTGGAAGTTTCGATGAGTGTGGATCAATCCCTGGAGACGGTATCGATGCCGGCCTTCATGTAGAAGTTACCTTCGGAGACGTCGTCCCACTTGCCGTCGAGGATTTCGGCGAAGCCTTTGACCGTGTCTTCGATGGAAACAAGTGCACCGGGAACACTGGTGAAAATCTCTGCTACGAAAAACGGCTGGGTAAGGAAACGCTGCAACTTACGGGCACGGAACACGCTGAGCTTATCCTCATCGGAAAGCTCGTCCATACCGAGAATGGCGATGATGTCCTGAAGATCCTTGTAGCGCTGAAGCACCAGCTGAACGCCACGGGCAACGCGGTAGTGTTCTTCGCCAACGACTTCCGGAGTAAGTGCCTTGGAGGTGGAAGCCAGGGGGTCAACCGCTGGGAAAAGAGCCTGCTCCGCGAGGGAACGCTCAAGAACCACGGTCGCATCAAGGTGGGCGAAGGTGTTCGCCGGAGCCGGGTCGGTAAGGTCATCCGCAGGAACGTAAACCGCCTGGATGGAGGTAATGGAGCCTTTGTTGGTGGAAGTAATCCGCTCCTGGAGAACGGACATTTCTTCGGAAAGTGTCGGCTGATAACCTACGGCGGAAGGTGTCCGGCCAAGAAGCGCGGAAACTTCGGAACCCGCTTGGGAGAAACGGAAGATGTTGTCCACGAAGAGAAGAACATCCTGGCCTTCTTCGTCGCGGAAATACTCGGCCATGGTGAGAGCGGAGAGCGCAACACGGAGACGTGCGCCCGGAGGCTCGTTCATCTGACCGTAGCAAAGAGCTACTTTCGAGCCTTCCGCTGCGAGGACGGGATTGCCGTTTCCATCTAGCTTCGGATGGCCTTTTTCGTCCTTTTCGGTAGCGATAACGCCGGACTCGATCATTTCCCAGTAAAGGTCGTTTCCTTCCCGTGTCCGTTCACCCACACCGGCGAAGACGGAGAAACCGCCGTGCGCTAGAGCGATGTTGTTGATGAGCTCCATGATCACCACGGTCTTACCAACACCAGCACCACCGAAGAGGCCACCTTTACCACCTTTTACAAGAGGGCAGATGAGATCGATAACTTTGATACCGGTCGGGAGAACTTCCTCACTCGCCGACTGATCGGTAAGTGATGGTGCCGGGCGATGGATCGGGGAACGATGGTTCTCGTCTTCGAGTGGCTTGTTTTCGTCCACCAGATCTCCGGTAACATTGAAGATACGGCCAAGAACCTGTTTTCCGACTGGAACCGCGATCGCTTTGCCAGTGTCGGTGAGGGTCATTCCACGCTTGAGGCCGTCCGTGGTGGACATGGCAACCGCGCGCACCCAGCCGTCGCCAAGGTGCTGCTGAACTTCGAGAACCAGCTTGGTATCGACCTCGTTGAGAACGTAATGGATCTCAAGTGCGTTGTAGATTTCCGGCAGTTTGCTGGCTTTGGAGAAATCGGCGTCGATAACGGCGCCGATGATTTGGACGATGGTTCCTTGGTTGCTCATGGTGGAAGAAGTGGGAAGAAGTTGCTAGTGATCAGTGGGTCTTTTAGCGGAGTGGTTTGGGGAAAATGGAATTTTCATTTTGTAAGCACTGATCACTGATCACTGCTCACTCGGCACTTAATTACTCCATCGCCTTCATGGCGGTGGTGATCTCAAGGAGTTCGGCAGTAATCGCTGCCTGGCGAACCTTGTTGTATTGGAGAGTAAGCTCCTTGATGAATTTTTTGGCGTTGTCGGTGGCGGCTTTCATCGCGACCATACGTGCGGAGTGCTCTGTAGCGCGGGATTCCAGAAGCGCCTGATAGACTTGGAAGTTCACGTAGAGCGGAAGGATGGAGGCGAGAACTTCTGCTGGAGAAGGCTCGAAGAGGTGATCGGTAGTGCGACCTGCAATCGCACCGTCGTCTTCCGTCGCTTCCGGCGGTTGGACGGGAAGCAAGGTGATCATCTCGGGAACCTGCGTGAGAGTGTTTACGAAACGAGCGTAAACGATAGAAACCTTGTCGTATTTCTTATCGAGAAACTGCTTGGAAAGAAACGCGGCGATGGCACGGGCTTCCGCGAAGGGAACCGGATCCGGCACTTGGAAATCGGCGAGAATCGTCTTCTGCGTTTTCTCCAACATGGTGCGGAGTTTGCGGCCGACGGTAACGTAATCCGCCGTATCCGAAGTGGTGGCGCGGAGTTTCTTTGCGACGTTTGTGTTAAGCGGTCCGCAAAGCCCCTTGTCGGTGGAAACCACGAGAACTAGCTCACGATCGCCTTCCCGCACCTCAAGAAGAGGATGGGTCGCTTCGTCGGAATCACTGGCGCTGATATCGCTGAGGACGGCGTTGAGCTGGGACGAATAATCGCGTCCGGCCATTGCCTGATCCTGGGCTTTCTTCATCTTCGCGGCCGCGACGAGTTGCATCGCCCGGGTGATCTGGGCGGTGTTCTTGACCGATTTGATTCGGCGGCGGATGTCTCGGAGGTTGGCCATTTGAGCGTAGAGCTAAGTGCTTTGAGCGGAGAGGAAGATTTTATTTCCAGGATTTTTTGAAGTCGTCGATGGCTTGCTTGACTGCATCAACCATCGCGGCGTTTTTCTTGAGATCCGGCTTTTCATTACGGATCTTGTCGAGGAGCTCGCCTTTGCGGGTGTTGAAGAATTCGCCCATTGCATCTTGGCAACGGCCGATGTCCTTCACTTCCACATCGTCGAAGTAGCCGTTCTGCATGGCGAAGAGGTAGATCGATTCCAACTCCATCGCGAGTGGGGAGTATTGGTTTTGCTTGAAGAGCTCCACGATGCGGGCACCGCGCTCGAGTTTCTTCTTCGTCTGAGCATCGAGGTCGGAGCCAAACTGTGCGAAAGCCTGAAGCTCGCGATATTGTGCGAGGTCGAGTTTCGTGGTTCCTGCGACGGATTTGATCGTCTTTGTCTGGGCGGCGGAACCAACCCGGGAAACGGAGAGACCAACCGAGATGGCGGGACGGATACCTTGGTAGAAAAGGTCGGTTTCCAAGTAGATCTGGCCGTCGGTGATGGAGATCACGTTGGTCGGGATGTATGCGGAAACGTCACCTGCCTGCGTTTCAATAATAGGAAGCGCGGTGAGGGAGCCACCACCTGCTTGCTCGGAAAGACGAGCGGAGCGCTCGAGGAGGCGGGAGTGAAGGTAGAAAACGTCGCCGGGGTAAGCTTCCCGACCGGATGGACGGCGGAGAATCAGGGAAACCTGACGATAAGCAACGGCGTGCTTGGAAAGGTCATCGAATACGATGAGGCAGTCCTGACCCTTGTCCATGAGGTATTCCGCGATGGAACAACCGGCGTATGGAGCGAGGTATTGCATCGCTGCGGCGTCCGAGGCGGAGGCAGAAACGATGGTGGTGTATTCCATTGCACCTGCGTCTTCGAGGGTCTTTTGGATACGGGCGACGTTGGAGAGCTTCTGGCCGATTGCAACGTAGATGCAATACATCGGCTTGTGATTCTTCAGCTTGCCTTGCTCAGCGGATTTGTTCTGCTGCGCTTGTGAAATGATGGTATCAACTGCGATGGTGGACTTGCCAGTGGCACGGTCGCCAATGATCAGTTCACGCTGGCCGCGACCGATCGGCACCATTGCATCGATGGCCATGATCCCAGTCTGGACTGGGACGGAAACCGACTTCCGCTTGATGATGCCTGGAGCGATTTTCTCCATCGCGTAGTATGCGGATGCTGCGATTTCGCCTTTTCCGTCGATAGGTGCGCCAAGGGCGTTTACCACACGGCCGAGGAGTGCCTCGCCGACAGGGACGGAGAGAAGCTTGCCGGTTGTGCGGCAGTTGGAACCTTCGGTTACAGCTGCGTAGTCACCGAGGAGAACGATACCTACTTCGCTTTCCTCAAGGTTGAGTGCCATGCCGGTCACGCCGCCATCGAACTCAATCATCTCGTTAAGCATGACGTCGGAAAGCCCTTCGACGATGGCAACGCCGTCACCGACCTTGCGGACTGTTCCGGTATTGGTTTTTTCAACGCTGGAAGTGATTCCGGCGATTTGTTGTTCGATGTCCTGGAGGATGCTGCTCATTTTTGGAAGTTTGCTAGTGTGAAGGTGTCAGTTTTCAGGAAGAAAAAATTAGAATGCCTTTGAGAGGCGGTCGAGGCGACCTTTTACGGAGCCGTCGAGAACGTCGTCGCCAACTTTGATGCGGAGGCCTCCGAGGAGTTCCGGGTTGGTCTTGTATTCGATTGTGAGATTGTCGCCGTAGTCCTTTGCGAGTCCTGCGGTAACCTGTTGGCCTTCGCTAGCGGTCAGCGGAGTTGCGCTTTCCACGACAACCGAACGGCGGGCGGCCTCTAGGCGAGTCAAACGCTGGATCGCGGCAAGGATAGCGCGGTAGTCGCGTGGTTGGGCGGCGATAAGTTTGGAAACCAGATCACGCAGCTTGTTATCATCAAGCTGACCGTTCACCTGGCACAGGCCGAAAAGGCGACGGGCTGTGGCGGCTGCGATTTTCGAGATTTTCATCTTGGTTTCTTAGGAAAAGGAGAAAGGGAGGCTAAATTGCCGACTTGGAAAAATCAGTCACCGACTTTTGCAAGTGCTTCCTGATTGATACGGTTCTGGTCTTCAGGGGTGAGAACCTTGCCGGTAACCTGTGTGGTAGTGGTGGCGACGAGACGTCCGAACTCGCGCTTGAGTTCTGAGGAGATGCGCTCGCGGTCTGCGTTTCCAGCTGCCTCTGCTTTCACGAGGATCTGCTGGGCGCTAGCGATTGCTTCCTGGGCTTTCTGCTCGGTGAAAGCGGCGGCACCTTCTTTCGCTTCCTTAATGAGGCGGAGGGCGTCTTCGTTTGCCTTGGCGATTGCCGCAGCGGTGGTTGCTTCGGACTCGGCAAGCTGTTGCTCGATTCGCTTAAGCTTTTCTTCACCAGCGGCGATCCGCTCGCGGCGCTGTTCGAGGATTTCCTGGATCGGGCCGAATGCAAACTTCTTCAGGACAATTACCACTAGGAAGAAATTGACGACCTGCGCGACGAAAAACATGCCGTGGAGGCCGAAGGTCTTCGAAAGCGTCTCAAGGGCGCCCGGCTGTTCGGCGGCTGCGGCGAGAAAGGTCATCATGGCTGGAAAGTCGTTTGGGAAAAGTTAGAAAAAAGGGGTAGCCACGCGCGCCCGAAGACGCACGCGGCACAATGCTTAAAACGGCACTGCGAATGCGGTGAGGATGAAGATACCCTCGATAAGTGCCGCAAGGATGATGGAGATCACGAGAACCGGAGTAGCTGCACCGGGGTTGCGGCCCGTTGCTTCTGCTGCTTTGGATCCAAGGATGCCGATACCGATGCCACCACCAAGGGCGGCGAGTGCTACTGCGAATGCTTTAGTAAACATAATGTTAGTTTCTTTGTTTGTTGTGTTGTTCTACATCCGCCACGTTTTATGACATGGTCCGGATGCGGAGAGTGTTCAGTGGCGCTCTTCGTGTTCGTCGCCGTGGTCGCAGATTAACTTGAGGAAAATCGCGCAAAGCAATGTAAAGACCAGAGCCTGGACGAAGCCGACCAGCAGCTCCATGAAGTAGAAAGGGAGAGCCGGAAGGAATGAGAGCCACTCGGGAACCAGCGTCATCAGCTTCTCGAGCGTCTGCTCGCCGCCGTAAATGTTTCCGAAAAGACGGAAGGAAAGTGCTACAGGGCGAATCGCGATGGAGATTATTTCCAGAACACCCACGAAAAGGAAGATGGGAACCATCATGACGAGCATGATTCCGGAGAAATTTCCTTTCGGTGCGAAGATGTGTTTCACAAGGCCGCCGAAGCCGTTTTCAGTAACCGCCCAGTAGATCCAGAGGAGGGCGAAAGTGAATGCCATTGCAGCAGTCATGTTGATATCCGCGTTTGCACCACGAAGCCACGGGGTGAAGCCAACGTTCTCGCCTGCGGCGTTTTGAAGATTCCAACCGACAGTGCCAACACCGGGGATCAGACCCAGGTAGTTACTGACGAGAATGAAGAAGAAGATGGAACCGAAGAACCAGAAAGTGCGCTTCGTTAGGTGCGCACCCATCAGACCCTCGAGGAATGAGTAGAGTGACTCAAAAACCCACTCCGCAAAATTCTGAACACCTGCTGGCACCAGCGACATCTTCCCGGTCGCAATGCGGCAGAAGAGCACGATCAGGATCACTGCGATCCAAACCATAATCATCGAGTTGGTCACCGGCAGCCAGTCGTGAAGCCGCTGAGCATCAAGTGGAAGTGCGTGGTGTCCTCCTTCAGCGCCGAATGCCGAAGCAAGGCAGAGAAGCCAGACAGAAAGAGTAATACCAAAAAATCGCGTCATTTGAAAAATCAGGAAGGCGTCAGCCGCGGCGTCATACCGACAGTCCCAAAATACCGCAAGTTCTATTTGTGAAAAAATTCACAATCTTTTGTTTTTGTGGAAAAATGTCTGTTTTCTGGGGTTTCGGGAGCCCGATAATCAACCGCCCAATGACACTCTAAATAGATCCGGATTTGATTTCCGGAGGAGATCCGCCAGCATCAGTTGGAAGCAGGATCAACATGCGGGAGCCCTGAATCCCAAGACCATTGATTTCCCTCTTACCATACCCATTCTATGTACAGGCTGGCTTCGCTCCAGAAACTCAGTTTCTGTTAGAATCTGTTAGAAGGCACCTCTTCTGCATGGAAAGTCAGGGCATCAGCCTACACCTCCAACTCGATTACCCCTATAAAGTCAAGGATTCCCTTAAGAAAAAACCTTTCAAGAACATCAGGTTTTCTCTTGCCATTGAGTCCCCTGATTCGCACAAACGCTCTTGCCATGAACAAAGCAGAACTTGTAGAATCAATCCAGAAAGCCCTCGGAGCAGACGCCACCAAGCGTTCCGCGGAAGAAGCCCTCGACGCAGTCCTTTCCTCAGTCGCCAATGGCGTGAAGAAAGATAAGAAAGTCCAAATCATTGGATTCGGAACTTTCGAAGTTAAACTACGTGCTGCACGTATGGGCCGCAACCCGAAGACAGGAGAAGCACTCAAAATCGCCGCATCAAAGTCGGTTGGTTTCAAGCCTTCCTCCGTTCTCAAAGGAAGCCTCTAATTTCCCTGCGGGAAACCGCTAGGTAACAGAACTTCAAAAACCCGAAAACCCCGTCCGATATCGGACGGGGTTTTCTTTTTGGAAACGTTGAGGTAACGGTTGGGAAACGGTTGGCAAATTCCGACTAGAACCAAGGTTTGCGACCAACCACGTAGGTGGAGACGAACTCATCGTCGGTTTTCGTGAGGTAAAGGATCCCCTCGATCAGTCCCACAATTGCTACAGCCATGGTCGGGAAACCGCAAAGCAGGAAACCGGCAAGGCTTACGACGAGCATGATGACACCCTCGACCGTGTAACCGAGGTAGAACTTATGAACTCCGAAGGCTCCCACGACGATCCCGAGAATCCCGGAGATGAGCTTCTTGTCTTTCTGCTCCTTCGTAAATTCCGATGGAGCTTCGGGGGCTGCGGCCGGATCTGGTGCATCGGCAGGTGGCGGCGTTTGCGGGGCGGAGGATTCTGGTGTAGGCGATTCTTCTGACATGGTGGTTGTCGGATAACAGATTTCCTTCTACCTAGCAAGCAGCAAGCCAACATGAAACCAAGAATCAACCTCGCCGAAACCACACTTGATGACGGAACCCCGCTCGTTCTGCAGGAGCACGACGGGCGCCGTTACCTCCTCGTGCAAGGCCAACAGATCTGCGGACCGGCCAGCCGTTCCGCCGAGGAAGAGCTTGCGAAGCTCGCCGCCGCACCCTTTCGCCCCGCCCGCCAACCGCGCATCTGGATGATCGGTCTCGGCCTCGGCCACATGCTCGCGTCCATTATCAAGGAACTCCCCCAGAAACGCGCCGTCTATACCGTTGCGGAAAACCGTAGCGCCCTACCAAATTGGAACCGCGAGTTTTTCCCGGACAGCCCCTTGGACGATCCGCGCGTCGTCCTCGAAGGTGATCCCGGTGCAAACGCACTCAACAAACAATCCGGTTGCCTCCATGCAATCATGATCCATCTCGATTCCGCACCGCTCGGCGGCAAGGGCCGTATCTTGGTGAATGACAAAAAGTGGCTCGCCTCTACCTACGAGGCTCTCCAGCCCGGTGGCCTGCTAGCAATCGCATCCAGCACCAAGATGCCGACCCTCACTCGCAATCTCGAGCGCGAAGGCTACGAAGTAGTCGAGCACCTCGTCCCCGCCGTTCCACTTGCGAAAAAGCCACGCCTAATCCCCATCTGGCTCGCCCGCAAGTCCCGCTTGAGCGCCTGAGTCCGGCAATGCCCAATGCCCAATGCATACTTCCCAACGCCTCCACCCTATCATGTTCCACATCCGCCAACTGATCCCCGTCCTCATTGCCGCTACCGCCTACGCGAATGAACTCACTTTGGAAACGAAGCCCTTCATCATCGCTCACAGCATTTCCGCAACCGCGCTTCCGGCAGAAAGCGCCCCCATCCGCCTCGATGCCGAGGCTTGGCCGTCATTTAAAATCGCCACCATCGCTGAGCACGGGGCCAGCGTAAAAAAAGACCAACCGCTCATCGTTTTCGAAACCGAAGACATCGACAAGAAGCTCACCGATACCCGCCAGGCCATCGCCAAGGAAACCCTCGAACTCGCAAACGCCGAACTCGCGCTCGCAACTTTAGAGAAAACCGTTCCGGAACAACTCGCCCGCCTGAAACGCGCCGCTGATGAAGCTGCCGAAAAACTCGCATATTTCACTGCGACCAGCCGCAAGATCTCCGAGCAATCCGCCGACTTCGGCCTCCGCCAGACCGAAGAAATGCTCGCATCATACGAGGAGGAACTCAAACAACTCCTCCAGATGTATGAAGCGGACGACATCACCGAAGACACCGAGGAAATCATTCTGAAAAAACAAAAATTCTCCGTAGAAAGGGCGAAATTCGCACTCAAACGCGAAATCCTCGACCACAAGCGCACCAAGCAAATTTCCATCCCACGCCAAGCCATCGAACTGAAGGAAGCAGGCGACGACACCACCCTAGCCTTCGAGACCGGCAGCAAGAATCTCCCCCGTTCCATCGAACTGAAGAAACTCGAAGTCGCCAATCTCAAGACCTCCCTCACAAGAAACAAGGAATCGCTTGCCGATATTGAATCCGACCGGAAACTCTTTGAAATCAAAGCGCCCGCCGACGGCATGTTCTACTACGGCTCCATCGAGGACGGGAAATGGACCACTGGTGATCTGATTAAATCTCTCTCCCCCAGAGGCAACGCACCCGTAGGAAAAACCTTCGCCACTTTCATCGCATCGCCCGTAAACCTCGTCGTCAAAGCCTTCCTCGACCAAGCCAACGCACAAGCCCTCGCAGTCGGAGCGAAAGGAACCGCCACTCTCTCAGGCCGCAGTGATGCAACAGTTCCCGTCACCCTGCAGTCCCTTTCATCCGCACCGGACACCGGCAAGACCTATCCGACAGTCTTCACCGCCGAATGGCCGGAAGGCCTCAACCCCGTCGCCGGCCAATCCCTTCAGGTCAATCTCGTCTCCTACGCTTCCGAAAAGGCCATCGTCATCCCAACCAAAGCCCTCTCATACAGCCCGCAAGGCTGGAAAGCCGAGGTAAAACTTGCCGACGGAAAAACCGAGAAACGCCCCGTCACACGAGGAAAATCCTCCGAGAAGGAAACCGAAATCACCGCCGGCCTCGAGGCAGGGCAGGTGATCATCGTGCCGTGACCAAGGAGGGCTGCATCCTGCTGCCCAACAACCGGAGTCTTCAGGAAACGGAAGGGCGAACGCTGGTTCGCCACCCGTTGCACGAGCCAGGCACTAGTGGCGCAACCAGACACAGAGCCACTCGGTTCCTCCCGGTAACCGGCAAGCATTCCTTAAAAGTCATCGCTTCTCCCTCACTTCATCATGAAGTTCAGCAACCGTCCCAGTCGCTCGCGGAGTTGATGCCTTGGCACGATCGCATCGATCAGGCCGTGAGAGAGCATGAACTCCGCAGTCTGGAAGCCCGGAGGAAGGTTCTGGTGGGTCGTTTCTTTAACCACGCGTGGTCCTGCGAAACCGATCATGCACTTCGGCTCGGTAAGGTTGATATCACCGATGGTTGCGAAGGATGCCGTCACGCCGCCAGTGGTCGGATGCGTCATTACGGAAATATAAGGCAGATTCGCCTCACCCAGTCTTGCTAGCGCACCACAGGTTTTCGCCATCTGCATCAGGGATAGCATCCCTTCCTGCATGCGCGCGCCTGAGGAAGCCGAGACAATAATCATCCCCCGCTTCTCCTGAATCGCTGTCTCAATCGCGCGTGTGATTTTTTCGCCCACCACCGATCCCATCGATCCCGCGAAAAACTTAAAATCCATCACCGCGATCATAGCCGGCTTGCCAGAAATCGTCAGCTTCCCTGTGACAACCGCGTCGTTCATTTTCGTCCGGCTGCGCAGTCCGTCGATTTTCTCTTCATAGCCGCTGAAGCCGAGCGGGTTTGCGGAAAATAACTCGGCTTCCGTTTCTTCGAAGCTCCTGGGATCCGCTAGAAGGAAAATCCTGTCAATGGAATCCATCAGGAAATGGTGTCCGCAAGGCGGGCAGACCTGGAGATTCTGCTTCAGCTCCAGTGTATGCACCATCGCAGCGCATTCGGGGCATTTCGACCACAGACCCTCGGGCATGTCTTCGCGCTTATGCTGGCTTCGGAGGAGTGGTTTGCTGAAAATGCCCATGGTTCGGTAGATGTAAGGATTGCTGAACGCGAATTTAGAAAAACACTAGCGACTCCAGCTCACGCCGACAACCCCGATTTCTAATCTTAAAATGTGGTGCGATTTCAGTAACTTATAGGAATGGTGACCCTGAACCCCGCCTCTTCCTTGAATTTTGGACTTTAAAACTTGAAATTTCACATCCCCGCCCCGGTGTTGACCCGGAGGAAAGTGGTTGCTAGCTTCCGCGCCCGCCATGAGCACCGCCCCGAATTACAAAGACACGCTGACCCTGCCACAGACAAGTTTCCCGATGCGCGGGGATCTTGTAAAAAAAGAGCCTCAGCGTCTCGAAATTTGGGAGAAATCCCGCCTCTACTCGAAAATCACCGCCGCCCGCAAAGCCTCCGGCGCACCCGATTACATCCTTCACGATGGCCCACCTTTCGCCAACGGCGATGTCCACATGGGCACCGCGCTGAACAAGCTGCTAAAAGACATGGTCGTGAAATCCAAGACCATGGCGGGCTTCCACGCTCCATTCATCCCCGGCTGGGACTGCCATGGCCTGCCCATCGAGTTCAAAGTCGTCAAACAGGCAGCAGGACTCGAACCCGCCGAAATCCGCCGCCGCTGCACCGAATTCGCGAAAGGCTTCATCGATATCCAGCGCGCCTCCTTCAAGCGTCTCGGCGTTTTCGCTGACTGGGAAAACCCTTACCTCACCATGGATCCAGCCTACGAGGCGAACATCCTCCGGGTCTTCGCAAAACTCGTGGAAAACGGCTCCATCTACCAATCCAAAAAGCCCGTCCAATGGTCCTACGGCGCGCAAACCGCCCTCGCGGAAGCCGAAGTCGAATACGCCGACAAGGTTTCCCCGGCCATCTTCGTGAAATTCCCTCTCGTCGCGGGCGAGCTCGCCGGAAAAGCCTCCATGGCTATCTGGACGACCACCCCGTGGACTCTCCCTGCGAACCTCGGCATCGCCGTCCATCCGGAGTTCACTTATATCGTCGGGAAATTCTCTAACGGCGAAGCCGAAGAAACCTTCGTCATCGTCCGCGAGCTTCTCGAATCCTTCGCAGAAAAGACTGGATACAAGCTGACGGGAACGCTTTCCGAAATCAAAGGCAAGGAACTCGAAGGCGGAGATGCAAAGCACCCTTTCCTCGACCGCACCTCGAAAATCATCCTCGCAAACTTCGTCACTACGGAGACCGGTACCGGAGCCGTTCACATCGCTCCCGGCCATGGCGCGGACGACTACGTCGCAGGTCAGCAGAACGGCCTCCCCGTCCTTTCCCCTGTCGATGACGAAGGGAATTTCACCGAAGAAGTCGGCCTACCAGAACTCGTCGGCAAACACGTTTTCAAATCCAACAACCGCATCATCGAGATCCTTGAGGAAGGCGGACACTTACTTGCGAAAGAGAAATACGAACATTCCTACCCGCATTGCTGGCGCTCGAAAACGCCCATCATCTTCCGCGCCGTCGAACAATTCTTCATCTCGCTCGAAACCCTTCGCGGCCAAGCGCTCGAAGAAATCGACAAAGCGAAATGGTTACCCGCATGGGGACGCAACCGCATCCACGGAACCGTCGAATCCCGCCCCGACTGGTGCATCTCCCGCCAACGCACATGGGGCGTGCCGCTTCCCGTTTTCTTCGATGAAAACAACAAGGCAGTCCTCACCTCCGATCTCGCACTGAAAGTCGCCGACCTCGTCGAAAAGGAAGGCACCAATGTCTGGTTCGAAAGCACCGACGACGAACTCGCCGCCAAGCTCGGTCTCCCCGCCGGTATGAAAAAAGGCACGGACACGCTCGATGTCTGGATCGATTCCGGCTGCTCCCACGCCGCCGTGCTCGACACCCATCCGGAGCTCCATTGCCCCGCAGATCTCTATCTCGAAGCAACCGACCAGCACCGTGGCTGGTTCCAGAGTTCCCTCATGCTCTCCACCGCATATCGCGGCCATGCCCCATACAAAACGGTCATGACCCACGGCTTCGTGGTGGACAAGGACACCGGCAAAAAGACTTCCAAATCTGACGATAAGAAAAAGGGCAAGCCCACGGATGCCGCCCACTTCTACAACCAGTACGGTGCCGACATCGTCCGCCTCTGGGTCTCCAGCGTCGATTGGCAAAACGAAGTCCCCTTCGGCGAAGACCTCTTCAAACAGGTAGCCGAGCCATACCGCCGCCTTCGCAACACACTCCGAATCCTCCTCGGAAACCTCGATGGTTACGACGGAACCCGGACTTTAGTCCGCAGTGAGCTAACTCTCCTAGACCAGTGGATACTCGAGCGCCTCCACGCCGTCACCAAAGAGTGCCTCGCCGCCTACGAATCCTTCGAATTCCGCAAGGTTTTCAACTCCATCAACCAGTTCTGCACCACCGACCTTTCCGCCATCTACATCGATGCCCTGAAAGACCGCATGTATTGCGATGCGCCGGATTCCCCCCGCCGCCTCGCATCACAGGCCGCGATGTACGAGATCTTCAGTAGTATCACCAAACTGCTCGCCCCCGTCCTCGCCTTCACCGCAGACGAAGCATGGGAGCACGCGGCCTTCGCCGAAGGTAGCATCCACGAACAGGATTTCCCGAAACCGAACCCCGACCACGCACCCGGCCAGGCCAGCAAGGACGTCGAGCGCCTTTTCCAAATCAAAGCCGCGATGCAAACCGCCATCGAAGCAAAGGTGCAGGCCAAGGAATTCAGCCGCAACAACGAGGCCGATATCGAACTAACCCTAACGGGAAGCGACGCACATCTTCTCGAACGACTCAACGACCGCGACTTCGCGACCGAGTTCTTCATCATCGCCGGCCTCACCGTAAAAGAAGGATCCAAGCTCTCCGCCACCGCGAATAAGACGGAACTCCCCCTCTGCCCGCGCTGCCGCAAACACGAGCCGGTGCTTGATTCCGGTCTCTGCCAGCGCTGCGAAGACGTTGTCTCAGCAGCGCACTAACTACCTCTTGCTTGAAGTTTGTAATTTGAGTTTTGAAATTTATGACTCTTCCGAAGCTCCTCCTATTCCTCAGCCTCCCGCTCTATATTCTCGACCAGGTCACGAAGGCCTGGACGGTGGGGCATTTTTCCGAACCGCATGCCGGCTATTTCGGAACACAGGACATTCCGTGGATCATCATCCCGGATATCTTCCACTGGACGCGCGTCCACAACCAAGGGGTCGCGTTCGGGCTAGGTAACGGCACTGCGTGGGCGCCTGTCGTGTTCCTACTCGTCCCCGTCATCGCCTTAGTCATGATCCGGATTTTTTGGCAAAAGGGAGCCTTCGACCACATCCTTTCCAAGATCGCCGTCGCCCTCTTGCTCTGCGGGATTTTCGGAAACCTTACCGACCGTCTCGTGCAAGGCTTCCTACTTGAGCGAGTGAAGGACGGCAGCTTGTGGGAACGGCTCTCTTCCGGCTACGTCGTCGATTTCATCGCAGTGAAACTTCCCTTTTACGACAAGATCGTCCCCGCGAGCCAAGGTTGGTGGCCTACCTTCAACGTCGCCGACTCCTGCATCTGCATCGCCGCCGTCCTGCTGTTCATCGGCGGGATCAAGGACGAGCAGGCGAAAGCCAAGGCTGCAGCCTAGTTTTTCGCGGTGTAGTCGTAGACCAGCGCCTTATCTAGGATGGGGATGAAGATATCCTTGAAGGCGGCGTGGGCCGGGTGCGGGATGTAGGTTTCGAGTCCCGCCTTGTCTTTAAAAGTCACGAAAAAGCAATGGGTGAAGCCGTCGTTTTTCCCCTCCACGCTTTCACTCCTGCCCCACTCATAAGCGGTGATGGTATCGATCTTGGAAGGGAGTTCGCCGAAGGCTTTTTCCACCGCCTCCACCTGCGCTGGAGTGGCGGAATCCTTGAACTTGAACATGACGATGTGGCGAAACTCACCACCTGCTTGGGATACTGTTGCTGATAACATAAATAGTGCTGCGATTGCAGATTTGATCATGGAGGGATGCTGTGCGGTGCATCCGCCGGTGTCAATTCACCACTTTTTGAACTCGCCTTTGAATCCAGAACGCAGCGATTGGGGAAAAAGCGTCGAGCTTTCTGAACCTCCGCGACCATCGGAAGCCTTTTTCTCAAGACCTTAAAAATCCCCATCCGTCAGATGAAGGTTTTCTGGGCACTAGCACCGGAACGCGGATACCGCCCTCGTAGAGCCAGCCTTTTCCGGCTCGGCAAGGGAGGTTCGAAGCCGGGGAACCTTCCGAGGTCGAGAGACCGCCGTTGTCCGAGCTGAAAATGACTAGAGTATTTTCAATCAGTCCGTTTTTCTCAAGCGCATCAAGAACCTAGCCACAAGCGGAGTCCATAGACTCGAGCATCGCCGTATAGGTAGCGTGCGAGTGGACGATGCGGTTCTTAAGGGGGCTTTCGGGCGCGAACTCATCTTTCAGTCCCAGTTTCTCGCGTTTTGACTAATATTTTTCCACGAGATCCTTGGGCGCCATCAAGGGCGTGTGAATCGAGTAGAAGGAGAGATAAGCGAGGAAGGGCTTATCCTTATTCTCCGTGATGAATTTTGCAGTCTCGCGTCCGAGGCGTCGGTGAGGTGCTCGCCGTCCGACCCGTCTTCCATCTGTGGATTTGCGTAGGGGGAAAAATACTTTTTACCGCCATAGGGTTCACCACGTTCGTGCCCACCGATATTGAGGACGAGGACGTCCGCCACTCTCTCAAATATACGATTTGACCGAGGCTTCCCTCCATCTCTCATTCGCTCAGTCCCTTTCTCTCCTTCAGCTCCCCCTCCAAGCTGGACAAATCCCCGGCACTCGCTGAAAGTCCGCGCCCGATGTCAGACTTAGCGAAAGCCTATGAGCCGCAGGATGTGGAAAAAAAATGGTATGCCGCGTGGCAGGAGGCCGGGTGTTTCCGTGCCGATGAAAATTCCACAAAAGAGGCCTATTCCATCGTCATCCCGCCGCCGAACGTCACCGGCATCCTCCACCTCGGCCACGTTCTGAACAACTCCATCCAGGATATCCTCGCCCGCCGTGCGCGGCAGAAAGGCAAGGAAGTCCTCTGGCTCCCCGGCACCGACCACGCGGGTATCGCCACCCAAGCAAAGGTCGAGCGCGAGCTTCGCGAAACCGAAGGCAAGACCCGCCGCGACCTCGGACGGGACGAGTTCCTCAAGCGCGTCTGGGATTTCAAGGACAAGCACGGCGATATCATCATCAAGCAGTTGAAACGCCTCGGCTGCTCCTGCGATTGGGACCGCGAGCGCTTCACCATGGACGAGGCCTACACGAAATGGGTCAGCAAAACCTTCGTCGATCTTTTCAACGAAGGCCTCATCTATCGCGGCAAGCGCATGGTGAACTGGTGCCCCGTTTCGCTCACTGCTCTCTCCGATGAGGAGGTGATCATGAAGCCTTCGAAATCGAAGCTCTTCACCATGAAATACGAGCTCGCCGACAGCCCCGGCGAGTTCATCCACATCTCCACCACCCGCCCGGAAACGCTCATGGGAGACGTAGCCATTGCCGTCCATCCCAAGCACCCGAAATATGCGAAGTGGATCGGAAAAATGGTCAAACGCCCTTTCCCGGAAGCGCTCATCCCCATCATCGGCGACGACGCAGTGGATCTAGAATTCGGAACTGGCGCGCTGAAAATCACCCCTGCCCATGACAAGGTCGACTTCGAGATCGGCCTCAAGCACGGTCTCGAAATCATCGATGTCCTGCACCCGGACGGGAACATGAACACCCCGGATCTTCCGGAGTTCGATGGAAAGGATCGCTTCGTTGCCCGCCGCATGGCCGCCGCGAAACTTGAGCAAATGGGTCTACTCGTCGGCGTGGAGGAATACGAAAACAACGTCGGCTACTCCGAGCGCGGCAACGTCCCGATCGAGCCCCGCATCTCCATGCAGTGGTTCCTCCGCTACCCGGAGATCGAGAAATCCACCGAGGCTGTCGCCTCTGGAGAAATTTCCTTCCGCCCCGCCCGCTGGGCGAAAACTTACGCCCATTGGATGGAAAACCTCCAAGACTGGTGCATCAGCCGCCAGCTCTGGTGGGGACATCAGATCCCCGTATGGTATAGAAAAGACAAGCTCGATGCACTCAAGAGCGCCGAATCGCTCGAAACCAAAGACGCCGAAGCCGGAGACATCTACGTCGGCGTCGAGCCACCCACCGAAGGAGACTGGGAGCGCGACGAGGACGTCATGGACACTTGGTTTTCCTCATGGCTCTGGCCGTTCGCGACCATGTCTGACGTTGGCGAAAACTCGCAGACCCTGAAGAAATTCTATCCTACCGCGGATCTCGTAACCGGCCCCGACATCATCTTCTTCTGGGTAGCCCGCATGATCATGGCCGGCTATCGCTTCGAAGGTGAGCTACCCTTCAAGAATGTCTATTTCACCTCCATCATCCGCGACCTTAAAGGCCGCAAGATGAGCAAATCCCTCGGCAACTCGCCTGACCCCATCGACCTGATGGATCAATTCGGTGCCGACGGCCTCCGCTTTGGCCTGATGCGCATCGCGCCCGTGGGAGCCGATGTCCGTTTCGACGAAAGCTCCGTCGAGGAAGGCCGAAACTTCGCCAACAAGCTCTACAACGCCTGCCGTTTCCGCCAAATGGATGGCAATGAATTCGCCCCACTCCCAAGCGTGAAAGGCCTGCCCGTCTATCACATCCAAGTCATGGCGAAGCTCGACCAGCTCCAGGCCGACCTGGAAGGCATCTACGGCGAATACCGTTTCGGCGAAATCGCCCAGCGCCTCTACGAATTCCTCTGGAATGACTTCTGCGACAAATGGCTCGAGGCGGTGAAAGCCGACCTCCGCGAATCCGCAACCGCCGAAGCCCGCGCAGCCGCGCTCGGCACCTTCGATGCGGTGATGAGCCGCTACCTCCAGCTGCTGCATCCTTACATGCCCCACGTCACCGAAGAGCTTTCTGAGAGAATGAACTACGTTTGCCAAGGCGAGTTCCTGATGCAAAAAATCCTCCCAGAAACCGCCCTTCTCGCGGAGCTTTCCAAAGAGGAAACCGAAGCCGCTCAAAAGCAAGCCGCCGCGATCTACGAGACCGCCGGCCGCCTGCGAAACCTCAAGGCAGAATACAACCTAGGCTCCCGCAAGGACGTGCGCTTCATTTTCAAAGGAGCCGCCGCATGGCTTTCCAGCGAACTAAACGTCCTAGCCCTCCTCGCCGGATCTACGGAAACCCTTGTAGATGACAGCTACGAAGCCCCGAAAGGCACCCCCGCCGCCGTCACCCCCGTCGGAGAGGCCTACATGCCGATGGAAGGCATGATCGACGTCGAGGCGGAAAAAATCCGCGTTTCCAAAGAGATCGAGAAAATGCAAATCGAGGTAAAGAAGTCCGAAGGCAAGCTCGGCAACGCTTCCTTCGTGGACCGCGCCCCTCCGGAAGTCGTCGTGCAGGAAAAGCAACGCCTCGAAGAATGGAAAACGAAGCTCGCCCAACTCGGGGAAATGCTTGAAGCTCTCAAGTAGACCGCAATGCCAAACCTCAACGAAATTCCAGGAATCGGAATAGGTTCATTGGAACTGCTTGACGCCGCAGGCATCCGAAATGCCGAACACCTCACCAAGCAGGATCCCGACAAACTCGTCGCCGAACTCCAGCGGGCAAACCAAGTTCTTTCCATTTCCAATCAATCTCCGGGAATTGCAACTGTCGACAAATGGATCAATGCAGCGCTAGACCTTATCGGTATAGAACCTGACAAACCTGCTCCTTACAAACCTGACAAACCTGACAAACCTGACAAACCTGACGAACCTGACGAACCTGACGAACCTGACGAACCTGACGAACCTGACGAACCTGACGAACCTGACGAACCTGACGA
>CAJJBR010000070.1 GCA_905182475.1 Akkermansiaceae bacterium
ATGTACGCTCCGCCGAAGTACAACAAGTTCAAGGACTCCTCATCCTCCGGCCTAGTCATAGTGGTCATCTTCCTAGCGATTGCAGTAGCTGTCGCGTTCTTCGTCCTGAAAAAAGACAAACCGGTTCCCGTGAAAACGGAAGCTACGGAAGAAGTTCAGCCGAAAGTCGCACAAAACGATGATCCCAAAGGAAAGCCGGCTCCTGTAGCTAAACCTAGGGAGAAAGCGAAATTCGATGTTTCCGCATTACTGCAAAATTCCCGAGGAACTATGGCAGGGCGGGTTCGCCCGTTTATCGAGAAAGCAAACTCCAGGATCCAGGGTAATACGCGAGGCTTCGAGCGCGGACTGGGAGTCCTGATCCAGAAGAATACGGGTGATTTGCGGATGTTAGCAGAAGATTCTCTCGATCAGGCGACCAAACAATGGGATGCCGGCGGGCACAGGATTCCCGAAACCCTCCCTTTTGACCTGCAAAAAATCGATGGCGCGCCCGCACTCCACCAAGAGCACTACGCGAAGCAGACCGAGATCCTTGAAACTGCAGCAGCGAGGGTCAAAGCGCAGTCCGGAATTTACGTCCTCAAACTTGAGAACCAGATCGAGCAATCTCGGAAAGACGGTGACGAGGATGCAATTGACGGAATCCAAGCGGAAATCAATCGCGTCAAAGGCGAGGACGGATACTTCCGCTCGCTGTTTGTAAATTAAGGCATGGAAAGCCGTCCTTCTAGGCGGCAGCGGAACCCGAGCGCGCCAACCCCGGCACGATGAAACCTGTGCGAAACCCAGCCGCCTGGAAGGACGGCGTTCCGCATGGGCTCGCTATTTTTTGAACTGGAGCCGCTGCACCTTGCCCTCCGGCATTTTCACCACCGCGAGAGCCTGCTTGGCGGTAACCATCAACTCGTTGTCCGACTCCCTACGAATCTCGAATTCGCACCAGAACCTCGCGCTGCCCACATCTCCCAGCTTGCCACGGATCTCCAGCCAGTCGCCGAGCTTTGCCGGGCGGCGGTAATCGACCTCAG
The DNA here is from genome assembly GCA_905182475.1 of Akkermansiaceae bacterium. Lineage (GTDB taxonomy): Bacteria > Verrucomicrobiota > Verrucomicrobiia > Verrucomicrobiales > Akkermansiaceae > Luteolibacter. The sequence goes on from CAJJBR010000070.1 coordinate 1,032, forward strand.
TGCGCGTGAGGACGGGATATATCATACTTTCGGACATCCCAACGAGATCCATTCCCAAGGTTGCGGCCAACCGGGTTCGGCAGGTTTCGATCATTCGCAGGTAGGCGAGATTGTGCACCACGCCTCCGCAATCTGTATCGAAAAACATTACTTCCTCCCGTGTGACCATCGTTTTTCCGGCTCCATCACTCTTCGCATCCATGCCAGTAGCTTTGCAACAAATCCACGCCCGCTGCAATGTTCCCTTGCCTGTATCCATAAGAATGGCACGGTTAACGTATTCAAAATGTTCCACTTTTTTAGAAATTTTCTCCGAAGCCTCGCCTTCCTCGCCTTCGCCGCAGGTGCCCATGCCGCTCCTTTCGTAGCTCCTACTGAGGGCAATCCTCCGTTCCGCCGTGATCTTTTGCCGATCGATACGGACTCCATGGTCACCCTTTCCAACGATCTCGCCGTATTGTCGCACGGAATCCCGCTGAAAACTGCTGCCGAACGCCGTGCCGCAGCCCAGTCGCTCGCTCTCGCCCTTGCGCTAGATCCGGCGAATTCAGAAGCGCGTGATAAGATTTCGGAACTTGCCAAAGGGAAGAACCTAAGACCCGAAAAATCCGAACGCCTGACCCAGGCCAAAACCCGCCTTTGGCAGGTTCACGCGTGGCTCGACAGCCCTGAAGCCGGTGCCGACGGGAAGTTACTGGGCGAAATGATGGGAGATGCCGCCTCCGTCCTTGATCCTGAGAATTCGGTCGCCACCGTGCTCCGGAGTAATCCGGAAAAAGGCCAGTGGGACGAGTGGGTGGCTCCGCTTTCAGCCTTTAAAAAATACGCCGTAGCCAAGAATGCCCCGGACAATCCGCCAACCGCTAAGCTGGCCATTGTTCTGAAGGCTGGCAGCTTGACCTCGGTGCTTTACGTGTATGACAAAGTAAGCAGATCATGGGATCTGCGCCCCACAAGTGTCGAAATGAAGGCCACCACCAAAAGGACCAGGACTTTCGAAGTCGCCGTAGCCGGCCCCCCCGGAGAACAGCAAAAAATCAAATTTCTTGTTTCCAATCCGATCCGTAAGGCACTGCAAAAAAATCATATGGGTCTTCCCAAAAACGGCCTCATATCGATCACAACCAATAAAGGCGGCACGTATTCCACTATAAAGAACGGCTCCAAGATCACTGGTCCCGGATTCATCCTTGCGAACTCGGCGATCACCGGAGTGGAGATAGAAGCGACCGTGCTTGCTAGTCTAAATGATGAGAATGAGCTCGTCGCTCCGGATTTTTTCTGGCGGCAGGTGAAAGCGCTCAAAAAAGGCAAGGGCGGTCGACTCGTCGTCCCGGCGGGGACGGAGGAATATTTCACAGCGATGCTGACGCTTGAAGAGCCGAGTTTCCTTCTGAAATATGAAGTCCTGGTTGCATCCTCGCCGAAGGAATTCATGGAACTCTGCGCAAAGGTACCGTCTGAGAAACAAGCTGCCGCATTCGCTAGGTTCCAGGAAATCAAAGCCAAAGCGGAGGACAATTTACTGGGAAGCTATCTCTCAAACAGCTTCGTCCGCCAGCGCCTCCAGGAAATCGTTGATGCCGCCCCATACCACCTTTCCGCAAGGTTGCTCGCGCAGCAGGGAGGCGGCAAGCGACCACGAACACTTTCCAAGAAAATCTTGGCTTCCGAGATTTGGTGCGCCGTCGCTCCCATCAAGACTCTCAGGAAACCTAACGCGAGGATGATGGGGGGGGCCTCCGTTAAAAAAACAAAGAAAATCTATGAGACCATGCGTGCCGAATTAAACCGCCTGGATAGCTATACCAGTATGCGCGACCGCGATCTTCTCAGTGAGGGCAAGGACGCCGCGATCGCTGTCCGCAAATACTCCCGCGCCTTTGACATGCGGACAGATAACTTTAGGGAAAAATTCGCCAGGATCACCTCGGCTCACAAGGAGATGATCGATACAAACGATGATCTTCTGGAAAAGCTCTCTGAACTGTCCGGCGACCCATATAAGTAGCAAGCGTAAAAGGGCTTGGAAACACTCTTCTCCTTATTGCGCGGTGGAAGGATAGCGCTATTCTTTTTCCATGCGGAAACATGCGATGATTTACGGGGCGAGCGGATTTGTCGGAAGCGGCCTTGCCGGGATGTTGGCGGCAAAGGGCTTTGAAGTCACTGGCGTTAGCCGGAAAGGCAGGGGAGATGTGGAAGGTGTCTCTCGCTGGGTGAAACCGGAGGCGGTGGATTTCGCGGGGTGCGGGGTGGTGGTGAACCTGGCGGGTGCGCCCATTGACAAGCGCTGGACGGATGAGAAGAAGAAGGAGTTTCACGAAAGTCGTGTCGGCGTCACGGAAGACATCGTGACGAAAATTGCCGCTCTGCCGGAGGAAGAACGTCCGAAGGTTTTGCTCAACGCCTCGGCGGTCGGCATCTACGGAGGCCGCGGCGACGAGGTGCTCGATGATTCCGCCACGCGTGGCGGAGGCTATCTCGCAGATCTCTGCGATGCATGGGAAAAGGCCGCGGATCGTGCGGAAGCTCTCGGTGTCCGCGTGGTAAAGTTCCGTATCGGTGTGGTTCTCGGAAAAGGCGGTCAGGCATTTGAGAAACTCATGATGGTTTTCAAACTCGGAATCGGAGGGAGGCTGGGCGACGGCCAGCAGTGGATGCCGTGGATCCATGTCGAAGACCTCCGTCTGGCGATGGTTTTCTGCATCACCACCGAAGCCGCCGAAGGCGCTGTGAATGGCACTGCACCGGAACCCGAAAGGAACATCGATCTCACCCGAAAGCTCTCGAAAGCCGTGAACCGCTGGGTGTTTTTTCCCGTGCCCGGCTTCGCTCTAAAACTCGCCCTTGGCGGATTCGGAGGGGCTTTGCTGGTCGGCCAGAAGGCAATTCCAACGAAGCTGGAGAGCCTTGGATTCACTTTTCGCTACCGGAAGCTGGAGGATGCTCTGAACGAATTAACGGGTTAGACTGATTTTTCTCTTTGCAATCGCGCGTTGCTGTTATAATCGTGTGCCCGCTTAAAAACGGTGGTCGTAGCTCAGTTGGTAGAGCCCCAGATTGTGATTCTGGTTGTCGCGGGTTCGAGCCCCGTCGATCACCCCACCTTTTTCCCCGGTATCGGCCTAGTGGCCGGATTCGGAGAAAGTGGGGAACAAAATACATTTTTAATGCAACCGCTGGAGAGCCGGATCCAATATAAATTTCGCAATTCGCTACTATTGGCGGAGGCGCTCACTCATCCCAGCCTTGCTTACGAGTCCCAGCGGCCTCACTTCGATAACCAACGCCTTGAATTCCTTGGCGATGCCGTGCTCCAACTGGTTGTCACCGAAGCACTCTACAAGCTCTTTCCTGATGCCTCTGAGGGGCATCTGACTAAGCTCCGCTCCCGCGTCGTTTCCCGCCGTGCCCTAGCTCGCTTCGCAATGGTCATCCATCTCGGCGACTACGTCCTGTTAGGAAAAGGCGAGGAAGCCACCGGTGGTCGCCGCAGGCTTTCCACTTTGGCAGATGCCTTCGAATCCCTCATCGGCGCGATCTATCTGGATACAGGGCGGCGTGCTGCGGAGAAATTCATCCTGCGTCTTTTTGAAGAAGAGATCGAAGGCATGGTCAGCAGCCCCGACGAACGCAACCCCAAGGGAGAACTCCAGGAATGCCTTCAGGCCATCCATCCCGTCGCTCCTGAATATCGGATTATCAGCGAGAGTGGCCCCGACCACCGCCGCGTTTTCCAAGCGGAAGTCATCTGGCAAGATCAGCTCCTCGCCGCCGGCAAAGGCAAGAGCAAGAAAGAAGCCGAAGCCCGCGCCGCCGCCGAAGCACTGCGTGTGAGACGTTGGGAAGCTGAGAGCTGAGCCTCCATACTTGCGGAAGAGGAACCGCGAATGAACGCCAATTTCCCAAAAATAAAAACTTCCGTAGAAAAGTATTTCTTGGCGAACTCCTCTTTCTTGGAGGTGAAAATTCTCACTCTACCCCGGTCTTAGCGCCTTTGCGTCTTCGCGGTTCAGCTTTCTCCCTCTTCATTCGCGGCCATTGGCATATATTCGCGGTTAAAATCTTAGAAAGTCTATCAAGACTCAGGGAGTTTGTTGTTGCGGCAAGAGCCGTGGTGGTCTTTCGTTTCCCCGCTGTCAGGGATCGTAGAGATCCGGCAAGCGAACCCCGCCAGGCCTTGATCGGAGCAACGGTAGTTTGTCCGGATTTGCCGCGGTTTCCTGGCGGCACTTTTTTTGTCTTCAAAGAAAGGAACCGCGATTTCGAAATCGCGATAACCCCGGCGACTTACCGGTAAAGTCCGTTCCTCCTTGCAGACGCGATTTCTAAATCGCGGTTCCTTTCCCTTACGGGACTTCCAGAATCTCCGCCTTGATTTTCATCGCTGAGTCTGAGCCGTCAGGAGACTTCGATGTCATGATTTCAAGAAATTCTCCCGTAATTAGAGTTGCCGAGGTATTGAAGCCTTTTGCTACTTCCTTTCCTGACTTCTCTTCGTAAAGAACACGCAGATCCACAAGCGTGCCTTCCCCATTGCTGGTCGGTTCGATTTCAAGATCACTCGTCTGTTTGGTTTCGAGCCGGGCGCTCTTCAGGCTGGCTTTCTGTCCGCTCCGTCCCATCAGTCTTTTTTGTCCGTTATCATGCAAGGTGACTGCCACGTTTTCCGGCGCCTGAAGGCAGCAAAATGGCTCGAAAATCTGTTCGAACTTGTCGATCTCATCCTTGTCTTTGGAGAACATGAAAATGCGCCCATTTAGGGGATCGAAGCCGACGAAATCGTTCTCCCCGACCATGATCCCCATGTTTCGTATCGTTTCCCGCATGTCCACGACTTCCCCGCCGAAGTAAGGTTCCAACTTTTCCGGAGCTTGCGTGGTTGGGAGTCCCTCATAATTTGCCGCAACTTTCGTGTCCGCATCATCTGCAAACGGGTCGGTTTCTTCGGACTCCTCCCCGGTGAAGAATTGTTTCGTATTCTCAAAACTCAGCCATGCGGATACAAGGGTGCCACCGCCTTCGATGACGATCGGTTTCCGTCCACTTCGATCCACCCGAAAGGGAACGACCGCATCCCCTTCCTGCCGCATCATCATCTCCGCGTAGGGTGTGCCGTCAGGTAGTTCGATTGCAGCGGACACCCGGATATCGGTTCCGCTTTCGCCATCGAAATCACGGGCAACCCATACACCCTTATCCGCTTTGAATAAAAGTGCGGTGTAGATTTCCAAATCCGGCACTCCGGACAGGGAGGTGGAGACAATCATTCTCAGATCAATGAAATCATTTCTGTAACCAACAGTAGGTTCCGCCTCCAGCTTGATCGTCGAATCGTCTCCCTGTCTAGAACCGCTGGCTTTCTGTCCGCTGCGGGTTACCAAGCTGATGCTGGCGTCCGGTTGTTTTGTGAAATCCGGAGCACCTCCGTCACCGCCAATGCGGAACGCTTCAACAGTGATGCGGCATTGGCTGGCGGTATTAAGGCTTTCCTCCATTTTCCGTATCGCCATCCATGGACCTTTGACCACGATGCGTCGGGCGGTTTTGTTCCAAACCGCCCATTCCGCCGTTGCTGCTTCTTCGGGAAGGATGGAACGGATGTCCCACAACACGTCTTTGTCTCCGAAGAACGGGGATTTTTCGGGAGGGTTCTTCAGGAGGGCAACGCCAGTCGCCTCAACTCCTTCGTAGGCCAGGTTTGAAATCGGTGCCTTCCAAGCGATGATTTCCCCAGCGTTGGCTAAGGCTGCCAGGGTGATGGAAAGCAAACTTGCGGTAAGAATTCTCATTTCACTGACCCTTCATGTGTGGGGTGCTTGGCGCAAGATGAAAGGAACCGCGATTTAGAAATCGCGACTACCCTGGCGACTTACCGGCACAGCCCGTTCCTCCTTGCAGGCGCGATTTCTAAATCGCGGTTCCTCTCCCTTGCGGGTTCGCACGAAATGGTGCTTTGACATGAAAAGCGGTGGATCTAACGCTGCAGGATGAGCTTGCAGGAGAAACTTCCTGCGTTCGTCGAGGCTCTCGGGAAAAAAGATCTGAAAGTGATCATCATGGCATCGAGCATCAACTCGGTGGACAAGAAGGGACTCGCCGAAAAGCAGCTTCGCGCCGCAGCTAAGGCCGGGGTTACAAAATACTGTTTGCAGCACCTGAAATACGATCTTTCCAAGCCCATCAAACCACAGATCGCAAACTTCAAGGCGCAGCTTGAAGACCTGGCCAACGATGTCGCGACTGTGAAGAAACGGCTTGGGTAGGGCCGTGTCGCGCCGCAGGCAATAAGGAGTCGGGACATTCCTGTCCCGGGTAATCCGCCTTAAGCCGGGACAGGAATGTCCCGACTCTTTCTCCTGCGGATGAGGTAGTAGGCGAGCGCGGCAAGAAGAAGTATGACCATGAGGGTGGTGACGCCAATGGTGAGCCAGGGGATGGGGAGGGGCATGGTGAAGTTCGTCTCGACGGGCTTCCGTATTGCGGTGGCGAGGGGGGTGATCCAGATGAGGGTGCGGCCTCCGTCGGCGGTGGAGGTGGCGTTGTGGGAGGTGGCGGCTTTGGGAAGATGGAAGGTGGTTTTTACCTCGTGGCCGGTGAGCTGGCTTTGCGGAAAAAAGATGGCTCCGCGGATGGCTTTGGAGAGTTCGGTGCGGCGGCTGAAGGCTATGTTCAGGCCTTGGAATGCGACTTTGGTGGTACCTGCGAATTCGCTGCCACTACCGGGGAGGCTATCGAGGTTTTCTGCGAAGCTGCTGTCGAGAAAGTCCAGGGCATTGTCGAAGGTGAAGGCGGCGTTGAGCGTGGTGCGCTTGTTCTCGGTTTTCGTTTCGACAAGATAGGAGGAAAACGCAGGCGTGGATTTGAGGAAATCCTCTGCGATTTTTTTAATCCCGGCTTGGCCACCGTGGAGGGTGGTTGCGGCGGACGGGACGGTAATACTGATCCGGCCCGCACCGGAGGAGTCGGCGTTGATCCAGATTTCCTCTTCGGAATCGAGGCAGGAAGGCAGGACGGTGGCGATGAGGAGTATCGCCAGTTTTTCTAAGATCTGGCTCATGCCATCTGGTCGGAGGAGCGGAGAAGGATGTCGCTGACCTCTACGTGGGGAGGGGCGGTGAGGATTGTGAGGATGCAGTGGGCGACATCTTCAGGTGCTAGCATTTTCATATTCGCGCGAGTCTGCGAGAGAGTGCCCTTGCGGCCACGGAAGTAGTTGTCGAGCAGTGGGGTATCGACGAAGCCGGGCGATACGCATGCGACTTGGACGCGGGACTGGATGGCTTTCAGCTCGAGGCGGAGGGAATCGGTGATGGCGCGGACGGCGAATTTCGTGGGCGCGTAGAAGCCACCGGAGGGAGGGACGCGGTGGCCAGACATGGAGGAGACGTTGACGATACGACCTCCGGTTTTCGGAAAGTGTTTCAGCGAGAGCTGGGAGCAGAGGGAGAGGGCGAGGACGTTGACCCGCCACATTTCTTCCCAGTCGGCCGGGTTCCCATCGATGATGCGGGAGAGGTATGCGGTGCCGGCGCAGTTGATGAGCCCGTCGATTTTCCCGAGCCTGTGAAAGATGCCGGAGATGTCCTGGCGGGAGGTAAGATCGGCCATGATGGGCGAGACGTCGGGGTGAAGGATGTTTGGGCGGCGGGTGACGCCAAGGACGACCGCGCCGTGGGAGAGGAGGAGTTCGCAGAGCGCCGCACCGATGCCGCTGGATGCGCCGGTGACGAGGAAGGTTTTGCCTTTCGGGGTAATCATGGAGGGGAGGGAAACTTCAAACTTCAAACTTCAAACTTCAAGGAAGAAGGGTTTCCTTCTCGGCTGGGAGATTTTCCGAATTTCCCAATCGCGAATATCAAATCCCTCTTTTTCCTCATTCCCTCTATCCTACGGCACCGGTGTGTGGTTGAAAAGGGCGGTGAGATCCGGGAGGTCGGCGGCGCTCTGGGCGGGCTGGGAATGGATGATTTTTCCTTGGTGGAAAACGAAGACTCCGGGCATCTGGAGGCCGTCGCCAGCGAGGTGGCCTACACCGCAGCCCTTGAATACGGAGATCGCGCCACGCCACCAGACTAGAGGGCCGAAGAGCTCGAGGAAGCCGCCTTTTCCGAGGCCGAAGGAACGGTAAAGTTCACAGCGTGGATCGGCGATGCGGGGGACGTCGGAATTATGACCGAGGTAGTCGATTTCCTCCCCGGAGCGGAGCATGTGGACGAGGACGAGGGAGGAGCCGTTTTGTTTCGCCTGTTGCTCTAAGTTCTGGAGGCCACGGAGGATCTGGCGAGTGAATGTGCAGCCGAAGTGGCGTAGGAAGACGAGCACGAGCGGGCGTTCCATGGAAGCCTCTGTCAGGGTTTTTCCGGAGGAGAGGGAATAGACATTAGCCGCTTCGGAGATGCTGTATGGATCGCTGCGAGAAGGGAGGATGCCAGTGTGTGCGCGGATGGCGGCCCAGAGGATGTAGGTGAAGGGGAGGATCCAGATTAGGTCGTCGATGAAGAGTAAGAAAGCCGTGGGGAAGGGAAGTTCGCCGGAAAAAATTGCGAGGCCGACTATCACCGAGGAGACTGCGGATTTGATGAGGCCGAAGAGGACGACAAGCCAGTTGCGGACGGGATCCTTCGCCGCGATGATGAAAGTAAGGCCGAGTGCGCCTGAGACCAGACCGAGTGTGCGCCAAAGCATGGGATGGTTCGGCCGGTGGAGACCGAAGAAGTCGAAGCCATGGAAAGGCCAGAGATTCGTCCAGAACGCAAAGAGTATATGGTATATCCCTGCGGTAATCAGCGCGAGCCGCATCCAGTGGGTGGTGCGGCAGTTTTTCTCTTGGCAAAGGATTTGCATTGCACAGGGTATGGTCAATCAGCTCCCGCGCAACGGGGGAAATGAATTTATTTGGAGCGGGAGCCGATCGAGGTCAGTTTCCTTTTTTCGGAAGGGTTTTGCCCTTCTTGATTTTCGCTTCCTTGCGGAGTTTTTCGAGCTCTGCTTCGCGGATCTTGAGATTCTTCAGGGTCTTCGCGTGTTTTTTCTGCGCATCCGCCGCGCTACTACGGGCATCGGAGATGGTCTTGAGCTGCACGGTGAGGGCCTTTTTGGCCTGCGTAAGTTTTTGCTTAGTCTCTGCGAGCTGCTTTGCGGTTTGCTGTTTGGAGGCTTCCGCTGCTTTCACCTTGTTACCTAGGTCGGCAATTTGTCTGCTGGCGTTCCTGAGATTTTGCTTGGTCTCGTTAAGATTGGTTTGGAGTTGTGTGCGGGATTTTTTTTCCGCATCGGCCTTCGCTTTGTTTGTCGCTGCGGCTTTGGTTCCCGCTTCCTTGCGGGATTTCTCCGAAGCGACTTTTTCGTCCTGAATGGCTTTGAGTGCGGCGTTGCGCTGTTTGATTGCCTTGGTGGCTTGCTTGCGGGCATCGGCGACGGCTTTTTCGATGGCATCGAAGCTTTTCTCGATCTGCTGGGTGGCGGCATCCCGCTTGTCGCGGTTCTTTTTCCGAGAATCCGGTGCAGCCTGCAGGGAGGTGCCTAGGGTAAGTGCGATTACTGCAATTGCGAGTGTGGTATGGATTTTCATAGTTCTATGGATCATTAATTTATATAGAGCCTGACGGACTTGGCAACCACCCATTCGCGTGTGCTTTTTCGAGAACAATTTCAGCGTCCCCGCTCCGTAACATTTTCACGGTAAAGCTTGAGAGCTTCCACCAACCGGCCGGTCGGTTTTGCCGGCGGTGCGAGAAGAGTTTCCACAAAACGTCGGGACTCCTCTTCATTTAACACGATCCGTTCGTGAGTCTGCCCGGCTTCAATGTCGGAGTGGCGAGACTTGGAAGTTCCCAGCGACATATTCGATATGTGTGCCAAAACTCCACCACGAAAAAGCCGGTGCCCTTTCGGACACCGGCTTTGTGATTTGTAAAGAAAGGGGGTTCAAACCCCTTCTCCATATTACGCGAGTGGCGTGGTGACTTCCTCGACTGGGCCGTTGGCTTCGGCTTCTTCAGCCTTCTGCTCACGGAGCCAAGCGCGGCGTGACATTTTCACGCGGCCTTTTTCGTCAACACCGAGGCATTTTGCGGTAAGCATATCGCCCCGTTTAACGATGTCTTCCGCTTGCTCCACGCGGCCTTCGGCCAGCTCGGAGATGTGGACGAGTCCGTCTTTGCCAGGAAGCACTTCCATGAATACACCGAATTTGGTGATGGAAACGACGCGACCCGTGTAGGTGTTGCCGACTTCGATTTCCTGGAACATGCGGTCGATCATTTCCTTCGCACGTTCGAGGCCTTCCTGCTTGGAAGCGTAGATGTGGACGGTGCCGTCATCTTCGATGTTCAGCTCTGCGCCGGACTCTGCCTGGATGGCTTTGATGTTCTTGCCGCCAGGGCCGATGAGTTCGCCGATGCGATCTTGTGGGATCTTGACGGAAACGATGCGTGGCGCGTGGGCGCTGAGCTCTTTCGGATCGACGATGGACTCGGCCATCTTGTCGATGACTTTGGTGCGGCCGTCTTTTGCGATTTTGATCGCTTCTTCGAGCATCGCGAGTGGAAGGCCGGGGAGCTTGAGGTCAAGCTGGTAACCGGTGACGCCTTCGCTGGTGCCGCAGAGTTTGAAGTCCATGTCACCGTAGAAATCCTCGGAGCCGATGATGTCTAGGAGCATTTTGTAGGATCCCATGGAGCCGTCGTCTTTGCCTTCAGTAACGAGGCCGACGGAGATACCACCGACAGGGCGGATGAGCGGGACACCGGCATCAAGGAGAGCCATGGTGCCTGCGCAAACGGAGGCCATCGAGGTGGAGCCGTTGGATTCCATCACTTCGGAGGAAACACGCATTGCGTATGGGAAAACCTCTTCGGAAGGAATGACTGGTTCGATCGAGCGCTCGGCAAGGGAGCCGTGGCCGATTTCACGACGGTTGATACCACCCATACGTCCGCATTCGCCGACGGAGAATGGAGGGAAGTTGTAATGGAGGATGAAACGCTTCTCGTCTTGGCCACCTGCGTAGTTGTCGAAATGTTGTTTTTCGTCAGCTGGTGCGAGGGTAGCTATGCCGAGTGCTTGTGTTTCACCACGGGAGAAAATCGCGGATCCATGGACGCGTGGCAGGGTGCCGACTTCGCCGTAGAGTTCGCGGAGATCGCCGATCTGACGGCCGTCTGCACGCACGCCTTTTTCCATGATGGAAATACGGAACGCCTTTTTCTGAAGATATTCGAAGGCTTGCTCGACATCGAAGTCAGTCGCTTCCGGAGCACGCTCCTTGATGGCGGCTTCGACTTCGTTGCGGAGTGCGCCGACTTTCTTGGCACGCTCAGTTTTCGAAGGTGCGTAGATGGCTGCCTCGATGCGGTCGCCGGCGATTTCGTAGGCGATTTCGAGAAGGTTCTCTTTGGCGAGCGTAAGTTCATACTCACGCTTCTCCTTGCCACACTTGGCGACGAGTTCTTCTTGGGCGATTACGAGTTTGGTTACTGCTTCTTGGGCGAAATACAGTGCTTTGACAAATTCCTCTTCGGGAAGCTCGTTGGCTTGCCCTTCGATCATGATCACGTCCTGCTTGTTGCCGACGTAGATGAGGTCGAGGTCGCTCTCCTCACGCTGGTCGTGGGTCGGATTGATGAGAAACTCACCATTGACGCGTCCAACACGTACCGCACCGATCGGGCCAGCGAATGGGATGTCGGAAAGAGCGAGAGCGGCGGATGCACCGTTCATGGAGAGAACATCGGAATCGTTGATGGCGTCCGCACTAAGCAGGATGGCGACGATTTGCGTTTCGTAGAGGTAACCTTTCGGGAAGAGCGGACGCAGTGGGCGGTCCGTCATGCGGCAGGTGAGGATTTCCTTCTCGGTAGGGCGGCCTTCGCGCTTGAAGTAGCCTCCTGGGAAGACACCGGCTGCGGTGGCTTTCTCCTTATATTCTACGGAAAGTGGGAACCAGGTCTGACCCGGGCGCACTTTGGTTTGGGATACGGCGGTGACGAGGATGATGGTTTCCCCGCAGCGGACGGTAACTGCACCGTCTGCAAGTTTGGCAAGTTTGCCTGTTTCGATCGTGATCGGACTTGGCCCGATATCGATCGTCGTGGATTGGATATTCATTTTCTTGGTTGTTCTTCTTTTGTCTTAACGTCAAAGCCGGGCAACCGTGTGCCGCCCTAGCTATCTGGGTTTCCGGGATATTTCCCGAGGGAGCGGTCAAAAAAACGCGCACCCCTTTTGCAAGACAGCCACGGGAGAAACTCCCGTGGCTGCGTTTGCGAAATTGGTTTTGTTAGCGGCGAAGTCCGAGGTCTTCAATCAGCTTGAGGTAGTTCGCATCGCTCTTGCCCTTGACGTAATCAAGGAGTTTGCGGCGCTGGGAAACCATTTTCAGGAGTCCGCGGCGGGAGGAGAAATCCTTCTTGTGAATGAGGAGATGATCGGTGAGTTCAAAGATCCGCTTGGTAAGCAATGCGACCTGGTAAGGTGCGCTGCCGGTGTCTTTTTCGTTGATTTGATACGACTTGAGGTCGATTTCTTTTTTTTCTGCTTTTACGCTCATGTTGATAAGGGATGGGCTCAGCGTTCATCGCCGAGCCGTCCTAGAGGTCGGAATGAAGCGGGAAAACGCGGCATATGCAAGGATTTTCCGAGAGTCGAAAATCCACTTATACCCGTGTGCGTAACGATTTGTAAAATATCCGCGCAAAGCGATATGCCGCAGGCGATAGGAACCGTGGTTTAGAAACCGCGTCTGCAACGAGCCACGGAGCCAAAGGGCGGTTCGCTCGTAAGGTCGCAGTTTCTAAACTGCGGTTCCTTTCTGCTGCGCAGCATGTCATCTGCCACAGGCGAGCGGACAGAGAGACGGATTGACGTAAAACTATATTCCCGTATCATTCTGCTGCCCAACAACCCTAGCCATTTCCCAACGCACCGGGCAGCAGAATGCAGCCCCTCCTTGTTCACCCTACGAACAGCCCGACGATTGCCGCGCTCGTCAGATTGGAGAATGTCCCGGCAACAACGGCGAGAAAACCGAGGCGGGCGATCTCAGAGCGTCGGCTCGGAGCCATGACGCCGAGGCCGCCTAGCAGGATGCCTATGGAAGAAAGGTTTGCGAAGCCGCAGAGGGCGACTGCACCGATCGCGCGCGCCTTAGGCGTGAGGGCGTCCTCCCACTTGATGTATTGCACGTAGGCAACGAATTCGTTGAGGATCAGCTTCTGGCCGATCAGGCTGCCACCTTTCACCGCATCCTGCCATGGCATTCCTATTAGCCATGCAAGAGGTGCGAAGCACCAACCCAGGATCTGCTGGAGGCTGAGATCTCCATTTCCAAACCATCCGCCGACACCACCTAGCATCACATTGAGCAGAGCGATCAAGCCGATGAACGCCAGCAGCATCGCGCCGACATTTAGAGCAAGCATCAACCCGGTGGATGCACCCACAGCAGCCGCATCCACTACGTTGGCGGGCTTGTCATCGCCCTCGGCAAAGCCAAGCTCCTTTTCCTCCGGGATCTCTGTTTCTGGTCTCATCAGTTTCGCGTAGAGCAAACCACCCGGCGCTGCCATGAACGACGCGGCGATCAGGTAATTAATATCCACCCCGAGCGCAACGTATCCAGCGAGGATGGAACCCGCCACACTTGCCAATCCTCCCACCATGACCGCAAAAAGTTCCGATGTAGTCATTCGGGAAATGTAAGGCTTCACCAACAGCGGAGCCTCAGTCTGTCCCACGAAAATGTTTGCCGCCGCGGAGAGTGATTCCGTCCGGCTGGTGCCGAGCAGCTTTTTCAAACCGCCTCCAAGCACCTTGATCACTATGGTCATAATCTTGAGGTGGTAGAGCACCGCGATCAGAGAGGAGAAGAAAATGATCATCGGCAGCACCCGGAAGGCGAAAACAAAACCGAGAGAAGCATCACCATCTACCGTGAGTGGTCCGAAAAGGAAATCCACCCCTTCCTTGCCTGCTCTGATCGCGTTGGTTACCCCGTCACTGATCCATTGCAACGCTTCACGCCCCGCCGGAACCGCGAATACAATCACTCCGATGGAAACCTGAATCGCCAATGCGGCGCCAACCGTCCGCCACCGTATTGCCTTGCGGTTATTACACAGCGCATAGGCAGCTCCAAGCAGCACGGAAATTCCAAGGAGTCCGGTCATTCCTTGATTACTAGCGGCTTGCGTGCCGGGACGGAAGGGGAATTGTGGGTGGGTTCTGGAGCGTTAAAACTCGCAATTCCCCGGCGTCCGGGGAAACGGAATCACATCTCGGATGTTTTGGATGCCGGTGACGAACATCAGCAGGCGCTCGAATCCAAGCCCGAAGCCCGCATGGGGGACGGTGCCGAATTTCCTCAGATCCGCATACCAGGAATAGGCCTCCGGATCGATGTTGTGGTGCTTGAAGTTTTCCAACAAGACATCGTAGCGCTCTTCCCGCTGGGAGCCGCCGATGATCTCGCCGATGCCGGGGACCAGCAGATCCATGGCGGTGACGGTTTTCTCGTCGTCATTGAGGCGCATGTAGAAGGGTTTGATCTCTTTAGGGTAGTTATAGACCGTGGTCGGCTGCTTGAAATACTCTTCCGTGAGCCAGCGCTCGTGCTCGGACTGGAGGTTCAGGCCGTATTTGACCGGGTATTGAAATTTCTTCCCCGATCCTTCTAACAGTTTTACGGCATCGGTGTAGGTGATGCGCTGAAAGGGCTTCTCGACGACGTGTTCAAGTCGATCACGGAGGCCTTTGTCCACGAACTTTTCGAAGATGGCGAGGTCGGGATCGGCGAGGGCTTCGCTGACGAGGAAACGGATCATTTCCTCGGCGCAATCCATGTCCCCGGCGAGGTCGCAGAAGGCCATTTCCGGCTCGACCATCCAGAACTCGGCGGCGTGCCGGGAGGTGTTCGAGTTCTCCGCGCGGAAGGTAGGGCCGAAGGTGTAGATGTTCGAAAGGGCGCAGGCGAAAGTCTCGCCCTCAAGCTGGCCGGAGACGGTGAGGTATGCGCGTTTCTCGAAAAAGTCCTCGGCGACTTTAGCCGCTTTTTCATCTGGCAAGGTGGTGACCCGGAACATTTCCCCGGCACCCTCGCAATCGCTGGCGGTGATGATGGGCGTGTGGACGCAGATGAAATCGCGCTCCTGGAAAAAGCGGTGGACGGCGTAAGCCATGCGGGAGCGGATGCGGAAGGCCGCGCCGTAGAGGTTGGTGCGCGGGCGAAGGTGAGCGATGCTGCGGAGGAACTCTGGCGAGTGACCCTTTTTCTGAAGCGGATAATCGTCCGGTGCAGTGCCTAGAAGCTTGATGGATCCGGCCTGCATTTCCCAGTCCTGTCCCTTCGCGGGAGACGGGATTAGCTTTCCCGAAACACGAACGGAAGCACCCGTGGTCATTTTCTGGACATCCTCGTAACCCGGAATTCCCGCGTCGGCGATGATCTGGAGATTGCCAAGGCAGGAACCGTCGTTCAACTCGATGAAGGAAAATGCCTTTGAGTCCCTGCGGGTGCGCACCCAACCGGCGACTTCCAATGAATCGGTGGGTTCGGTGCGGTTAAGGACGTGCTTTATCAGGGTGCGCATGGGGGAAACTTTAAATTTTAAACTCTAAACTTCAAGGAGGATGGCGGGCTGCGGAACAGAAGGGAACCGCGATTTAGAAATCGCGACAACCTCGGCGAATCACCGGAAAAGCTCGCTCCCGTTGCAGACGCGGTTTCTAAACCGCGGTTCCTCTCGTCTGCGACGTATCGCCTTGTGCGGATATTTTTTCATCAGTTGTCACGCGCACGCTCATAATCGCGAAGTGAGCCCAAGCAACGCACACGCTGCGAGCACCGTCGTGAACGCAATTCTAAACCGCCACATGGCTACGAACGCTGTCAAAGCGACTACGCCCACGAAGGCGTCGAAATTCCCCGCCGGTTCCGGCCACATGGCGTGGATGGAAAATTTCACCCCGAGATTCAGGATCACGCCCACAACGGCTGCGGTGATGGCGGTGAGGCTTGCGCCGAGGCGGGGGAAATCGCGGAGGCGCTCCACGTAAGGGGCTCCGAGGAAAACGAAGAGGAAGCAGGGCAGGAAGGTCGCCCAAGTGGTGATGAATGCGCCGAGGGCAGCGCCGCCCAGTGGACTGAAATCGCCCGGATGTTGCCAGCCTCCGACGAATCCGACGAACTGCAGCACGATGACTAACGGCCCTGGCGTAGTTTCCGCCAGGGCGAGGCCGCTCATCATCTGGGGATGACTAAGCCATTGGAAATTCTCCACCGCCTGTTGGGCGACGTAGGGCAGCACCGCGTAGGCTCCGCCGAAAGTAACCATCGCAGCCTTACTAAAAAAGACGCCCTGATCCACCGGCGTGCTGTCCCAGCCGAGCCACAGGCCAAGGGCGATGATGGGAAGACTCCAAAGAAAAATGCACGAGGAGCATACGAGGAAGGTGCGCTTCCAAGTAATGCGGGGGATTTCTGGAAGTACGAGGAATCCAGTAGATTCATCATCGAAATCCGCACCATAAGATTTTCCAGCAGGAAACTGCCTAGGGAAAATCCTGTGACCGACCCAACCCAGCAGAGCCGCTGCAAAAATGATTAATACGAAGGAGATATTGAAAAAATAGATTGCGATGAAAGAGAATGCGGCGAGCACCCAGAGCGAAGGGCTGCGAAGCGTTTTCCCGCCGATGCGGATGACGGCAGAGAGGATGACTGCGATCACGGCGGGGAGCAGCCCGTAGAAAACCGCAGCCAGCCATGGCAGATGTCCGCCCGCCATGTAGAGCCAGCTCAAGGCGAAAAGCAAAAGAGCCGAGGGCAGCACGAACAGCGCCCCGGCAGCGACTCCACCTTTCCACCCGTGCAAACGCCAGCCTAGGTAGGTGGCGAGTTGTTGCGCCTCGGGGCCGGGGAGTAGCATACAGAAGTTCAGCGCGTGGAGGAAATGGGATTCGCTGATCCATTTCCGTTTCTCCACCAGCTCCCGGTGCATGATCGCGATCTGCCCGGCCGGGCCTCCGAAGCTAATGAGCCCAAGCTTCAGCCAGTAACGGACAGCTTCGCGAAGAGTGGGCACGAGACGAAGTGTGTGGGCGAAACGGATACTTGGCAAACTAGATCAGGGTGAAATGATATGGATCCGCTACGCACTATACCTTCCAAACCTACTATGAGACTCACACGCCGCTTCCTGCTCAAACTCTCACCGTTTCTTTTCTGGCAATCTTCCGCCACGCGCATTCTCGCAGCTACCGGAGAGTCGCCGACCCCGTTTGGAAAAAAGTTTCCCAAGCTCGATTCCCTCGCGACTGGCGAATGGTGGAAAGTGAAAAGTGGTGGAAAGAACCCGCCGCCACCGATGAAAGTGCCGCGCAACGAGGTAGTAGCCTTCGCGATCTACACTGTGGATCGGGGAGTCTTGAAAATGACCGCACAACTCTTCCCGCTCATGCCGGATGAAGCGCGGGAGGCGAGGCTGGAAGTTGAGAAGGACGGGAAATGGGAAGAAATCACGAAAACCCCTGTCGTGCTCCCGGGCTGGAGCTCCCATTTCCGCATCGAAGGCTGGGAGGGCACCGAGGACGTGAAATACCGCGTCCGCCACGGCAAGGAGGCCATGTTCGAAGGCACCATCCGCAAGGATCCGAAGGATAAGGAAGAGATCGTCATCGCCAACATGTCCTGCAACTCCAGCCGCACCACGGGGATGCGACCCGAGATCGTCGAGCACTTGCTCCACCACGATCCGGACATGCTTTACTTCGCCGGCGACCAGACCTACCGCCACACGGAACATACGGCAGGTTGGATCGAGTTTGGCCTGCAGTTCCGCGATGTAATACGCGACCGTCCGACGATCTGTATCCCGGACGACCACGACGTAGGCCACCCGAACCTCTGGGGCGCGAACGGCAAAAAGTCGGAACGCTCGGACGGTGCGGACGGTGGCTATTTCTACCCGGTGGAATACGTGAACATGGTTCAGCGCCAGCAATCCTGGAACCTACCCGATCCGGTCGATGCGGCTCCCGTCGATCGCGGCATCACCGTCTATTTCACCAACCTCAAGATCGGTGGGGTCGATTTCGCTATCCTTGAAGACAGGAAATTCAAGACCGGCCCTCTCGGGAACATTCCGAAGATGGGTCCGCGCCCAGATCACATCGTTGATCCCGCGTACGATCCGAAATCCATCGACCGCCCCGGCCTCCAGTTGCTCGGAGATCGGCAGGAAAATTTCCTCCACAAGTGGGGGCAAGACTGGACTGGAGCAGAAATGAAAGTCGTCCTTTCCCAGACTGCCTTTTGCGGTGCGGTGCACATGCACGGTTCCAAAAATGGACGGTTGCTCGCGGATCTCGATTGCAACGGCTGGCCGCAGACACCGCGGAAACGCGCGCTCGCAGAAATCCGGCGCTGCTGGGCGGTGCATCTTTGTGGGGATCAGCATCTCGCAGTCGTTACGAAACAAGGCATCGAAGAGCACGGCGACGGCCCCTACGAATTCACCAGCCCGGCTCTGGTCAATACGATCTACGGCAGGTGGTGGCATCCGCTTGATGAAAAAGCCGGGCCGAATCCTGTCGAAGGCAGCCCGCTACCATGGACTGGCGATTTCAAAGACGGCCTCGGCAACAAGATTTCCATGCTAGCCTACGCGAATCCGCCAAACGTGAGTAACGAGAAGGAGCGCGGCGATGGCTACGGGGTCGTCCGTTTCAACAAGAAGGCTCGCACCGTAAAATTCGAGTGCTGGCCGCGCTTCTCCGATGCCAAGGATGGCGAGAAAGGCCAGTTCCCTGGGTGGCCCATCACCGTTTCCATGGAGGATAATGACGGTCGCAAGGTCGCCGGTTATTTGCCGGAACTCGTCTTCGAGGGAGCCGAGAATCCCGTCGTGCAAGTCATCTCCGAAGCCAATGGAGAAATTCTCTATACCGTCCGCGTGGAGGGCACGAGCTTCCAACCCCGCGTCTACGCCGATGGAAAATACACGGTGAAAATTGGCCGTGATAAACCCGATGGCAAAACCTTGGAGAGTCTCCGAGCTTCTTCGAAAAAAGCCGCAGGCAAACGAACCATAAAAATATCATAACGTGAAAAAACGCCCAATTATTCTATTCCCGGCTCTCGCCGCGATGTCCCTGTTCGGGAACGCATTTTCGAAACCGGAAAAACCAAATGTCGTGGTTCTCTACGCGGATGACTGGCGCTTCGATACGCTCAACTGCGCCGGGAACCCCATCGTCTAGACGCCGAACCTCGATGCGCTCGCTTCGAAGGGTGTGCGTTTTACACAAAACTGTGTCACCACCGCGATCTGCGGAGTCAGCCGCGCCACGCTTTTCACCGGCCAACGGATGTCTCGTCATGGAAATAAAGTCTTCAAGCCGTTCAAAACCCCGTAGGAAGAAACTTACCCCGGCCTGCTTCGCAATAACGGCTACTGGGTTGGACATGTCGGCTAGTGGCACAACGGAAAATTTCCTGCCGCAACCGCAGAGCATGAAGCTTTATAACGACAAGCCCGTGCCCGAGAGGTGGATCCTGCTATGTCGCCAACGATTGCTCCGAACATGTCTGTGTCAGAATAAGCAAGCTAGCGCTGCGCGCAAGTAACGACGAGATCCAACGTCGTCGATCTCATCATACTCACTCTAGTCGAAGTCATCGGCGTCACATGCCTAGAAAGGGTGGGAGGGGAGAGGGTTGATCTTTCGGAACAGATGACGAACCGCAGGTCATTACCTGCGTAGGTTCCAGGAAAGGAACCGCGATTTAGAAATCGCGACCTGCATGGCGAATTGCCCTGTGCTCCGTAGCGCGTTGCAGTCGCGATTTCTAAATCGCGGTTCCTTTCCCCTACGTTAAAAGGCTTGCACCGTGGGGGGTGGCAAACTACCTCAAACCCATGGCTACTGAAACCACACTCATCCTCTTCAAACCAGACGCGATCCAGAAGAACCTCACCGGCGAAGTCCTCTCCCGCTTCCAAAAGGAAGGTTTCACGGTTCGCGGCATCAAAATGATCGCTCTCAGCGACGAAATCCTCGCCGAGCACTACTCGCACATCGCGGACATGCCTTTCTTCCCATCCGTCCGCGGCTTCATGCAGGAAACACCTGTGATCGCACTCGCGCTTGAGGGCGAAAACGTCATCACCCGCGTCCGCGATCTGCTCGGCCCAACCGATTCCAACGCCGCCGCTGCCGGCACCATCCGTGGTGACCTCGGTGACAAATCCGGTGATTCCAAGATGCGCAATGTCTGCCACGCCTCCGATTCCCCGGAAGCGGCCGCTGCAGAGATCAAACGCTTCTTCAACGAAGGCGAAGTTCTCTCGTTCTAAAATTTTCCGGAGGCTGTATCCAAATGAAATACAGTCTCCTCCTTCATTCTCTGGAATCGAAGCCCTCCCGCAAGCAGCTGGAGGAGATTTCCGTGAACGTCCGCTCCATGGCGAGGGCGGATTGTGCGTTCATCGTGGACGATTGGTTCGGGATCGTCGCTTCGGGGTTGCCTCTCGCGGAGGCGGAAACTTTCCAGGCGGCATTGCGTGGCATTGGTATTGGAACCGATCTCGTCGCCGATGTTGATATCCCGTCCCTGCACCATGATTTCCGCTGTCAGCGTATCGATCTGGATAGCTCCGCCATCACCCTCACCACGGCGATGAACCGGCGGCAGGTTCGTCCGCTTGTCGATCTGGTTTTTGTTTCTGTGGGTTTAGTGGATAGGGAAAGAGCAGATAGCACGACGGAAGCGCGTTCCGTAATCCGCTGGTCAAGAAGCGGGCCTTATCACGCGGAGGAGGAACGAAGTGTGCTGAAAATTGAAGAGAAACGGTTTTTCCGTATCGATTTCTTTTTCTCCACGGAGCCATACCGCATCTCGCTCGAGATCGAGAAAGAGACCGTCCTTTTCTACGGCGACCGTAGTATCAGGACGAAAAACCAATTGGATCTCACCGTGCTGATGGTGGATCTACAGACACTCCTTCCTCCAGAGCGGATGAACAGCTGCCTGCGCGAGCTTTCGCTGACACAGGTTTACCCGCGGATGCGCTCTTACGAAGAGGAACTCCGCTGGGCGTTTTTCCGTTTGGGTGCGAAGGGGTGACCCTACCTTTTAGAGCAGCATAAGCGCCGGATTCTCGATCAGCTTCTTCACTTCCGAGATGAAGGCGGCTCCGACGGCACCATCGACTACGCGGTGGTCTGCAGAGAGGCCGATGTTCATGCGGAGTCCGACTGCAAGCTCGCCGTTGACGACGACTGGCTTCTGGACTGCTGCACCTACCGAAAGGATGGCTGCCTGCGGCGGATTAACGATGGCATCGAAGGAATCGATTCCCCATGCACCGAGGTTGGATACGGTGATCGTGCCGCCGTCGAATTCGTTGGGCTTGAGCTTCTTGTCCTTGGCACGCACGGCGAAGTCTTTCACCGCGCGGGAGATGGCTAGCAGAGATTTGCTTTCCGCTTCAGTAATCACGGGAGTTACGAGGCCGTCCTCAACCGCGATGGCGACGGAGAGGCCGACGTGCTTGAATTTCACGATGTGGTCTCCGGCGAATGAGGCGTTGATTGCGGGAACTGCCTCGGCTGCGTTGATTGTGGCTTTGAGGATGAAATCGTTGACCGAGTATTTGTTTCCGTGAGTCTTTTCCGCCTGATCGTTGACCTGCTTGCGGAGAGCCATAAGCGGACCTGCATCGACTTCCACGTGAAGGTAGAAGTGCGGGATGGTCGTCTTCGATGTAAGCAAGCGGGAAGCGATGATCTTGCGCATGGAGGAGAGCTCGATGCGCTCGTCGCCTTCCTTGGCAACCGGTTGGATCGCAGCTGCGGCTGGTGCCGGGGCGACGGGAGGAGATACGCGGGATTTTGCTGCGGCGGCAAGTGCGGCGGCAGCACTTGCCTGGGAAGATTTCGGTGCGCCGGTGCCTGAGGTAGCGGCTTCGACATCGGCTTTTACAATACGGCCTGCAGGGCCGGAGCCGGAGACATTTGAGAGATCGACACCGAGTTCGCTGGCGATTTTGCGGGCGAGCGGAGAGGCTTTCACGCGGGCGCCATCCGAAGAAGCAGGTGCTGGAGCGGCGGCGGCTGTAGAAGCCACTTCCGGTTGTGGGGCGGGAGCTGCTTTTGCTGGGGCGCTTTCGGCGGCTGGCGCAGGGGCGGAGGCGCCAGCACCTCCGTCGAGAACCGCGAGGACGCCACCAATTACGGCCTTGTCGCCTTCCTGGATCAGGATTTCAGTAATCTTACCTTCGTCGAAGGCTTCCATTTCCATGGTCGCTTTGTCTGTTTCCACCTCAGCCAGGATGTCACCGATCTCGACTTCGTCGCCGACCTTTTTGTGCCATTTGATGAGGGTTCCCTCGGTCATCGTGTCCGAGAGTTTGGGCATTTCGATATTTACTGACATGGTATGGGAAAACTGGAGTTAGGCGGAAAGGATGGTAGAAAACGCAGGCATTTCCAGCCCTTTTTCCTACATGAGGAAACAAAAAAGCGCGGAGGGCATAAGCCTTACCGCGCTTTGATGGAAATTTAGTGGAAGCAGGCTTACTCAGCGAGCTTTCTCATCGTCGGGATCAGGCCAATGTACGGGCTGCCGGTCGGGCCTTGGGAAGTCGCCATTTTCATAACGCTCTCAGAAGTCGTGCCGCAGCAGTCTTTCTTCGGGCAGTAGTAGCG
>CAJJBR010000071.1 GCA_905182475.1 Akkermansiaceae bacterium
CGCAGATAGATTTCCACGGCTTTAGAAAAGTCAGCTTACAAGCTATCGACTCGCCGGGCACCTCCCTCTCCAATAGCATTTCACCAGCTCCAGTGATATTCCCTTCCCACCAGTATCCGTCCGGATTCTCCATGTAGTTGGGTTTTACCTCCGGTTCCGCGATCAGCCAAGGGGACCACTGCTCCCATTTCCTAAAGTCACGGACAAGGGCGAACACCTGCCCCCTGGGAGCGGCGATGCTTACGGATTTTTCAACGGTGAATTTGGGCATAATGAACCAGGGAATTTACCTGAATATGTTCATAGCTGCCACACCTCCGGCGCAATCCGAAAAACCGCAGGAACACCCCTAATAAGTAATCTTCACCGGCGTCCCCACGTCCACCTTGTCGAAAAGGGTCGGGACGAACCTTTTCGGCATGCGGATGCAGCCGTGCGAGGCCGGATCACCGGGGCTAGGGATATTTCCGATATGCATTCCGATCCCATAACTCGTCAGACGCATCCAGTAGGGCATGGGAGCAGCCACGTAGCGCTCGCCCGGTTGAAGCCGATCTCCCGGCGAAGCGTCGCCATCAGTGACTTCGCCGTATTCGTTCTCGATCCAACCATAGCGATTGGAATGCTTGTCCACGATCTTCTCTTGAATGTAATACGATCCAGGACGCGTCGAGCGGCCTTCCTTCCCGGTAGCTACGTAGCTCCAGCCCACTTCACGTCCACCGCGTTTCACGGTGGCAACCTGTTCACTCAGATCGATAGTGATTGTTACTTTGCCCGGACCGCGATCCTCATACCATTGGTACATCACACGGTCGGCTTTCGAAGGTGCTCTAGGCGGCATTGGTGCACACGAATTCAAGGTCAGCACACCGGCTGCGGCTACAAGGGCGGAGAAACAATAACTCGTGGAAAAATTCATAAATAGCAGAGCAGATTTCGTGTGACAAAGGCAAAGTGTAAAGTAGCATCCGCAAATACTCGCGGCTTTCCCGGACAATATTCTCAAAATATTACTGCTTTCACAGCGTATGACGTGAAATAAATGGCCATTCCAACCCGTTACACTCATCCCATGGTTCAATTTCGAATTCCCATTTTTCTAGCCTTCTTCTCTCTCACCAGCGGCCTCCGCGCACAAGACGGTGCTCAGCTTTACAGCCTTTATTGTTCCGCATGCCACGGCGCTGACGGTAAAGGTGCCACTGGCGGCGCCTTCCCTCCCCTCGCCGGAAGCGACTGGATTGCCGGGCACCCAAAACGTTCGCTTGCAATTGTCCTCTTCGGGCTCGAAGGCCCAATCGAAGTGAACGGAAAGGCTTATAACTTGGTCATGCCACCTCAAGGCGCTGTTCTTGAAAACAGCCAGATCCTAGCCATCCTAAATTACATAAATTCTTCATGGGGAAACAAAGGAGAGAAAATCAAATGGGACCTAGTGCGCACTGTCCGCTCCGAATTCAAAAGTCGCGATACTCCTTGGACTGCAAAAGAACTACTCAAACTTTTCCCTCTTGAGAAAAAGGAAACCGCTCTCAAAAACGTCATTTCCCGCCTTTACAAAGGCCAGTGGGAACAGCTCCCAGACTTCGAAAAAATCCAAGCGGAAGCCGTCGAGGAAGAACACGATGGCATCATCAGTCTTGCGAAAGCCGGCATGAAGGATGGTTACGGAATCGTCTGGGAAGGTGATTTCATGGCTCCCTCGGACGGAAAATTCGTATTCAATCTCGATGCG
The DNA here is from genome assembly GCA_905182475.1 of Akkermansiaceae bacterium. Classification (GTDB taxonomy): domain Bacteria; phylum Verrucomicrobiota; class Verrucomicrobiia; order Verrucomicrobiales; family Akkermansiaceae; genus Luteolibacter. Next base: position 1,739 of record CAJJBR010000071.1, read on the forward strand.
GACGATGGCGCACGACTGTTTCTGAATGACGCGGTTGTTGCAGAGGTCAAGGGAACCGGCCCGATGGGTAATAAAAAGCGTGCCTCCAAGGGCAAGACCCAGCTGAAGAAAGGCAAAAACGTATTCCGCCTCGAATATTTCCAATCCAAAGGGACGGAAGGGATTTCTCTGAACTGGAAACTGAACGGAAAAGGCAAAACCAACTGGCTCACAGAACCCGCAGCAGGCCCGAAAACCGAGTTCCCGCTCATACCCGTCTCCCCGACCGCTGAAAAAACCGTCATTTACCGGAACTTCATCGACGGCACCACCCCACGAGCCATCGGCTTCGGATTCCCCGGCGGTGTCAACCTCGCCTACTCTGCGGATCATCTCGCTCCCGAGCTTGTCTGGCCTGGCGATTTCATCGACGCAGGCCGCCATTGGACTAACCGTGGTCAGGGCAACCAGCCACCTTCCTCTGAAAAAGTGATAAAGCTAACCAAACAGCGCTACCTCCCCACCGAAGCACGCTTCAAGGGATACCGCCTCGATGCCAACGGCAATCCCACCTTCGCAATCTTGATCGGGAAACAAGTTCTCTCAGACTCCTGGAAGCCAGGTGAAACCGGCACCCTCGTCCGCACCCTCACCCTCAACTCTGGAGCGGCTCTTCAGATTCCTCTCGGCAACGCCGCCGTCACCGGATCGGAAAAAACCTCCGTCTCCCCCGACAAGCCCACCACCATCATCTACAACCTCAAATAGTCAAAGGAACGCGGACCTTAGCCCGCATCTTTCCCAAAAGCCAAGTATTCCACTCATCACTAGGCACTAGCAACTACCACCCCCATGCGCCCTCTACTTCTCCTAGCCGCCCTCACGGCAACCTCCTTTTCCCAGACACAATCCGACTTCTACCTCCGCGAGGAAATCCCTCTCCCCGAGGGTGAAATCATGGAAATCTCCTCCATCGCCCTCATGCCGGATGAGCAAGTAGCCGTCGCCACCCGCCGTGGCGATATCTGGGTCTGCTCCGGCGCCTACGGCGAAGATCTCTCCAAGGTCACCTGGAAGAAATTCGCAGGCGGCCTCCACGAACCCCTCGGCATGTTCTATAAGGACGGCTCCCTCTTCCTCACCCAGCGCCCGGAATTTTCACGCATCCAGGACACCGATGGCAATGGCGAGGCCGACGTCTTCGAAACGATCAACTCCGGCTGGGGCATCAGCGGCGACTACCACGAATACGCCTTCGGCAGCCGCCCGGATCCCAACGGCGACGTCTGGGTCACCCTCTGCCTCACCGGTTCCTTCAACCCCGGCGCGGACTGGCGCGGCTGGACCATGCGCATCACCCCGGATGGAAAAATGATCCCCACATGCTCCGGCATCCGCTCCCCCGGCGGCATCGGCCAGAACGCGGAGGGCGACATGTTCTACACCGACAACCAGGGCACTTGGAACGGCTCATCCTCCCTGAAATGGCTCAAGCCCGGCTCCTTCCAAGGAAATCCTACCGCAAACAAATACCACAAACTCGCCAATCTCCCCGCGCCTCCGGAAGTCGAATCCGGGTCCCGCGTCCTCAAGGAGCATCTGAAATACCCGGAATACATCCCACCAGCCGTCGTCTTCCCACACGCCAAGGTTGGCCAGTCTCCTACCGGTATCGCCGTCGATACCTCCGGCGGAAAGTTCGGACCATGGGAAAACCAGCTCTATGTTGGCGAGCAAACCCACTCCCAGATCCAGCGCGTCTGCTTGGAAAAAATTAACGGCATCTACCAAGGCGCTGTCTTCCTTTTCCTCGAAGGCTTCGAATCCGGCCTCATCCCCGTCCGCTACGACAACGACAAAGGCATCATTTTTGGCGGTGGATCAAACCGTGGCTGGGCATCACGCGGCTCCAAGAAATTCACCTTCGAGCGCGCGAAATGGACAGGAAAAACTCCCTTTGAAATCCTCACAATGTCCGCCAAACCCGACGGCTTCGTCCTAAACTTCACCGAGCCCGTCGAAGAAAAATCCGCCACCGACCTCAAGTCCTACTCCATGGAAGCCTGGACTTACATTCTCCAGAAAGACTACGGCAGCCCTGAAGTAGACCAAGCCACCCCAGTCATCAAAAAGGCAGTCCTTTCGCCCGACAAAAAATCCGTCCGCCTCACCATCGAAGGCCTCGTCCGCGGCCACGTTCACCACCTGAACTCCTCCGGCGTGAAATCCGCCTCCGGCCAAGGCCTCTGGCACAAGGACGCATACTACACTCTCAACGAGATCCCAAAGATAGAGGTAGAAACGGCGCATTGATTTGCGCCGCTCCCCCCTCCGAACCGGACAAGCGGATCTCCCGCATCCGGCTCTCCAGTCAGTGGTTTATTCCGTTACGGAGACTGATCACTTCAGAACTTTGGGCATCCATCAGGCAAAAGAGCCCGAGTTCTGCAAAGTAGCGGTTTGGCGATCCATACCCGTTTGACTGGCTTGGGTTGGTAGGTGCCCGTTTTCAAATGCTCATTCACGACGTGCAGCCGATTTTTGCTATCTTTCTCGAAGCGTCCTACCGTGATGCCGTCCACCCCGCAGGCTCCCGCATTCACTCCAACTCCCTTACCTGACATACTGCCACCAACCACCCCAACATCTCCCCCGTCGGCAAACGCATCGTTCCGCCGGAGGTCGCTGCTTTTCACATCGAGGCTTCGCCAATAGCTAGGAGGCTCGCCAGATTGTTGAGGCCAAATCGTGTTCATTTCTTTTGTGTTTCTTGCGCTCTGTCAGGTTCTCTACGTCACTTCCCACCCCACCTCGCGGTGACGCAGTTACTTCAAGTTCTCAGCCCGAATGCGTCCGAAACTGGCTGAAGTCTCCCACTCCAGAGGGTGTTGGCGCTTTGCGGCGCACTAGCCGGCGCGTCTCGCGGCAGGCTGTGTTCATTCCCAGTCCCGCAGTGAACCGGATCACTCCCAGTCCCTAATCTTCTTCAAAAGCCGTCCTTCGCTCTCCGTGTCGGGCAGCTTTTCCTCATACCGAACCCCGTAGTGGTAACTCAGTAATTCCTCACCGAATTCAGGCTTCTCATCCAGAGTTTCTAGCTGCTTGCCAAGTGTAAGCCCTCGTTCCGTTCCTTTCACCCGTTTCCGAAACGAGTCCTGCCACGCCCGGAAATACCCGCCCTTTTCTTCAGTCCGAAGGCCGATACCCGCGAATCCATGAGCCTCCTTTTTTCCCCGCATCAACAACATCCCGCAAGCCACGACCCCAAAAACTCCCATCAAGCCGAGAGCCACCTTCTCCACGTGGGCATTCCCAGCTGCAACGCCATCCCCGTATTCATCGGTAAAATCCTCGTCTGGATTCGGTAATGAATCTCCCGCACCCGCCACCCTCGGAGTCCCGCCTCCGCTGAGAACCACAGGAGGTGTCGGCTCCATCACCACCCAGCCATGCCCTTTAAGATTCACCTCCACCCAAGCATGCGCCTCTCGCTCCCTAAAAACAAACATCTGGCTCTCTTTGAAATACTGCCCTCCTGCCCAACCATAGGCCACTCGGGACTCCACCCCTAGTTCCCTCGCCATCAACGCCCCGGCGGTTGCGAAAAACTCGCAATGCCCACGCTTTTCCTCATACAGGAAGTTCTCCAAAGGATCCAGATTCCGTCTATTTTCGGTCTTGAGGGAATAGCCGAAACCGTCTCGCAAAAAAAGTTGGATATTCTTCAATCGATCCAAGAGTTCTCCCTCACCTGCTGCTTTCATCGCAAGCCGCCCGAACCTACCTTTCGCTTTTCCCACTACAAGAGAACCGGCAGCCTCCGCATTACCCAGATCTTCCAGCGTAACCGGAACCGAACTCGCCAGGTATTCAAAACCCGACGGCCCACTTATATCCGGAAGAAACGCCATTCCGTCTCCCACTGTTCTGAGATCTTCCATCCTCACCGCCTCAACTCCCTGCAACGCAGTCAACACATCCCTGCCACCCGCACTCCGGCCATGAAAAACCTCGTGCAAGATCCCGTCCCCCTTGTCCTGCCCGAGCTGAATCCAGCCGTCCTCTCCAGCCTTGAGATCCCGCGCAACAACCTCCACCATGCTCCAGATCCCATTGCGGTAATCATCCAGTGCAAACGCCCTTACATAGACCTGATTTTTCAAAAGGGCTTCCGCATCTTGCTTTTTCGGCAACCTCACAAACACCTCCGGCTTCGCCCCAGGTTTCAGATTTGTTCGCCTCGGCAAAGCTCTCTGCCGTGCTTCGTCCCACAGCCAGTTTCCGGAAACATTTCCAGCATCGTCCACTTCGGATCGTTTCGCAGCCGCAGCGGGCAGAAACTTTGCCTCGATCACAATCGCGGCGTCTTCCAAAGGACGCGGAGCAGCACTTAGCAACCAAAGGAAGCCGCATTCCAGCGCCAAAACCCCTGTCCCTATGGCAAGGAAATCTGTCAAACCCGGTTTCCTACCGCCTTTCACCACAGCAATGTCCGCCGCCTTTCCTCGCGCCGCCCACCAGCCAAGCCCGCCAACCAATAACAAAACCGCTAGGCAAGCCCTGAGTAACACCGGCATTTCCTCCGGACGACCTTTAAGCAGCACGTATGCTCCCGCCCCCGCAAGGCACAACACCAGCAGCCGGAAAATCATTTCCGCCCCCCTTTTTCTAATTTTGCAGATCCAGCATACTTCAAAATATCCACTAGCACCGGCGGTTGCACCAGCCCCCGCACCACTTCCTCCCAAGTATCTTTTGGCATATCGGAAATGACCACCACGCATTCGTGGTCGCCCGCATTCGCCAAGGCCTCTGAAAGATCGTGAGCTTCCGTCCAAGCCGCCCTCTTCGCAAACATCAGCTTCTCTCTCGTTTGCGCGAGCTGCCTCCGCGTCCGTATCTCGCCTCCCTCCCATCCATCGAAGTCCGCGACCCACCTCACCGGCATCCCCCAACCCTGCAAAACACCTGCAGTCCCGCTCATCAGTTCCAACGCTTTCTCGAAACGATCCGGTCGGATTAGATTCCCATCCCCGCCGAAGGAATGGAAAACCAACAGGCATCCCTCTGCCTGTGAACCCGGAGGTTCGTCTTCTCTCACCAGCAAACCTCCGCCCGCAGCTTCAGATTTCAGGCTCGCGGTCCATGCAATCCGTCGCACCGCATCGCCACCCCGCCACTCGCGTAGTCCACGCCACTCTCCTATCCCACCGAAAACGCCCGAGCCACCAAGCGGCGGCCCATCCAGTAAATATCCGCTCAAACGCAACTCACCCGGAACTTTAACCCGCGCAAGAACCCCCACCTCCGCGCCGACCTGCACGGATGTCTCGAAAGCGAAAAGACCAAGCGGAAATCCCGATTTCATCCAACCCTTCTGCTCGTCCCCACAGCCTCTCTTTGTCAGCACTAACCGGCTTTCCGCAACGGCCGCGCCCCCGCCTTCCAGCCAAAGAACCCGCCCGGAGACACTTCGTTCACCCATCAATAGAACGCCGAAATCCACCCAAAAACAATCGAGTAGTCTTCTCGAATTGCGCAATGTCACCTTCCCCGAAAACCCCTTGCCTGCCTCGACCCTTCGTGGCCCACGGTATTCCAAGGTCAGCCCCCTTAGATTTCCCCTACCAAAAATCCTAGCAACAACCAGCAATGCCGCCACAGCCAGCCCCATCGCCGCCATCACGCCATCTACCCGCCACATGCCGACGAGGAACAGAGCAACACCAAGCCCCGCCAAAATCAAACCACGGCGCGTCCAGCTTACCCGGATGCGCCCGTCCCCAGCAGTTAGCTCAGTGGGTAAAATTGGATTTCCGTTGGTCGCCGCCATCCTGATCGGTTCCTCCTTCGGTCCATTCCAATTCCTTTGCATCCGCCCACAGCTCTTCCAACCCGTAAAATTCGCGCATTTCCTCATGCATCACGTGCACCATCACATCGATGTAATCGAGGACTACCCAGCGGGAATCGGCTTTACCATCAGAATACACGGCTTTCACCTTGTGCTCTTTTTCGACGAGCCCGGCGACGTCACGAATGATCGCCCGCAGGTGCGGCATTGAGGACCCCGAACACACGATCATGAAATCCGTCAGGTTCGATACCCCTCGCATATCCCATACACGGATTTTCTCCGCTTGGATTTCCTCCGCTGCCTTCACACATGCCTTCGCCAATTCTTCTCCTACAATCGCCATAATCAATACCTTTGGGAGATCAACATAATCCCATGCACCTTCCGATTGCAACCCACATTCTCGTGGAGAAAATCACTACCGTTATTAGAAGCCGACCAGAGAGGCCAGCTCCTGGTCGCTGAACGAATCCAGGTCGTCGGCAGCAGCTGCAAGCATTTCCGCCTCCGCCACCTCAACTATGGCCACCCATTTTTCTTCGGCAGTCACCGTAACCACAGGACTTTGTTCCCCGGCACCCTCATTCGGCTCGTTCGTGAACAGAAACACAGCCAGCACACCGCAAGCAGCAACACCGACCCAAGGCGAAAAGGAAACAATCTTCGGCCACCAGGAATTCCCCTCTGGAAGAAGCTTCACGGCGCGAACTGTATCGTCGGCGAACCTTCCGCTGGCACGGCTCGGCTTCGCCTCGCCCAACAGCTTCCAGGTTGCGTCCTCAGCACCCCATTCATTTTCGTCGTCCATCTTCATGCTTCTACGCCCATTCGAACCCCGACCGAATCAAAAAGTTCCAAAAAAAACTCACACCCCCCGTTTATCACCCCAAAGCCGGACATGTAGCCTGTCCGAAAACCTCACCCCCAGATCCCTACATCTCTCCGCCAGCCAAGCCGCAATCTTATCCAGCTCAACAACCGTCCGCCCCTCAGGCATCAGAATCACCCTTCCCAAAGAAACCCCCGCTCCATCCACCATTTCCAGAACCTCCTCAATGTCCGTCTCCCCCTGCACCACAAACTTGAACCACGCCTTCCCCGTCCCAGCCAGCCCGGCCAGCACATCTCTTTTGAGCCGCAGCCCCTCCGCCATCCCGCTGTTCGCCAGCTTAGGCGATACATTGAACTGCCCCATCCCCTTGATCAGCGCCTCTCTCGGCATCTTCGTCCCGTTGGTCTCGATCTCGAAAAACCATTCCTCGCCGTCGCTCCGCAAGGCATCCATCAACTCCACCAACTCTGCCTCATGCAACAACGGCTCACCACCCGTCAGCACCACTCGACGACACGGAAATCCACTCACAACCGCCGCCACCTCGTCCACCGCCATCTCGATGATCGCATCCTGCTTCCGATGTTTTGAATAACCGGGCACCGAATCCTTTTCATGCTTCCAAGGCGTCCCCTCGAAGTTCCAAGTATGATCCGTATCACACCAGACGCAGTGCAGATTACAGAGTGAAAGCCTCACAAAAACCGCAGGCACACCCGCCGAGACACCCTCACCCTGTATCGTATGGAAAATCTCCGCTCCATCCCCAAATCGCGCCAACTTCATGCCCGCCACCTTCTTCCCGTCTCCACCGAATGAGAAGTCCATATTTTGGATAACCGTGCTTGAATCAAAATTACGTTTGCCGTAATTTTTGAAACTGACATGATCCCCAAGTGATCGAGAGCTTCGGCGATTCAAACACTGAGTCAATTTACCGAGGTTTGCGTGTTCGCAAGCTCCCTGGCGAAATCCAGACACAGGCAAGGCGCAAACTGCGGATGATCAATCAGGCTAGAATCGTTCAAGATCTCCGAGTTCCGCCCGACAATCGACTTGAGCAGCTGGGCGGCGACTTGGAGGGGCTTTGGAGCATTCGTATCAATCAGCAGTGGAGGATCATTTTCCGATGGGAAGAGGGTTTGAAGCACGACGTTAAGATCATCGATTACCATTAAGACCATGAGCACCTCCAAATACCTACCTACTGTCCACCCCGGAGAGATTCTTCTTGAAGAATTCATCCGCCCAATGGGATTGAGCTTAGCTTCCGTGTCACGGGCCACAGGCATCCCTGCTTCGCGGTTGACGGAGATCACCAAGTTCCGCAGAGCGATCACAGCTGAGACAGCGTTACGTCTTGCCAGGTTTTTTGGCACTTCGTCCGCGTTTTGGGTAGGGCTTCAGGCCGAGCATGACTTGGAAATAGCAGAACGGGCATATGGGAAGCAGATCGATCGCGAGGTCACCTGCATATCCTAACCAGAAATCTTAAAACCAATCACTGGGTCGGAAAGAGTCATCCAAGTTGATACAAGATGGCAGTCAATCATTGGCACTTGGAGATCGGGTTCCTTGGTCGTAGAGATCACAGCAGAAAAAATTGCAGTAACAGATGCAGGCAAACCAGTCGACTACCCGTCCGGACGCATTGCCACAATCGAACCTGGGGTAATGTCTCTTCGTCTCTCCGGGGGCATTGAGGAAAAATTTCGTTTCATACGGAGTGGAGACATTCTTGAGCTTGGATTTAAGCGCGCAGGATTAAGTCTCGCAAAGGTGGGAAGCGACACCGACAGGTTATACGAACGGTTGGAACGAGAAGCCGAACTCCAAGACGGCACTGACCAACCCGATACCGCTGCGGAGTAGAAGCCGGAGGGCCGCCAGAAAACTAACCCTGAGTCGGAGGTCACTCACAGTAGCGGATCGCTGACCAAAGACGTCTCGAGCTCGCACTTTTGAAAGCCGGCGTTCACCCCTACCTTACGTCGCCCTGCGTTCCTGAAATTTTGCGCAGATGGAATTGCACGCACCCGGAGACTCGGTATGACTGCTCAAGGCAGTGAGAGCAAAAACACGCCTCTTGACTTTGTGTTGCATAAAAAACACATTACCCCGATGAAAACAGCAGTGGTTCACAGTCGGATCCAGCCCGAGATCAAGCAACAGGCTGAGGAGATATTGCATCGCCTTGGCCTGAGCCCAACCGAGGCGATCCGTATGTTTTACACCCAGATCACACTTAGGAACGGATTGCCCTTCGAGGTGTCCATCCCCAACGCGGAGACCGTGAAGGCTCTGGAGGATTCCAGAAACAGTCGAAATCTTGAACAATTCAAATCAACCGATGAATTATTCAAGAGCTGGGATGCATGAAAGCGATTTTTCAAACCAGCCAATTCAAGAAAGATTTCAAACGCGCCAAGAAAAGAAGTAAGGATCTGGACAAGCTGAAGCACATTGTTGGATTGATCATCGATGATCAACCATTGGATGAGCGACATCGGGATCATGCACTGGGAGGTAACTGGTCAGGTTCACGCAACTGTCACATCGAGCCCGATTGGGTTTTGATCTACCGTGTTGATGAAAACTCGCTCTATCTCGAGCGAACCGGAACCCACAGCGACCTTTTTCGAAAATAGACACACAACGAGCAATAGCGAGTGCACCCCCACCTTGCGCCGCCCCGCGTTTCTGCCACCCTGCCCCCATGGGATTGCACGCACTCGGAGACTCAGCCTGGCTGTTCAAGGCCAGCGGGTCGTCTTCGGAAAAGAAACTTGAGTTGATCCTCCGCTTGCGCCGGCTTCTGGAGCTCAACCCCATTCCCGGGATCGTCGATATCGTCTCATCCTTCGACACCATCGCGGTGCATTTTAATCCCGCTGACGGCCAAAACGTCCTCGACCACCTGACCTCGCTCCACCTCGATGAGGCCGGTGATCAGCAACCCTCCGGGAGCCACACCATCACCATCCCCGTGGTTTATGGCGGGGATCACGGCCCCGACCTACAGACGCTGGCGAATGCCAAAAACCTTACCGTGCCCGAAGTCATCGAGCTTCACCGCAATACGGAATACACCGTCGCCGCGATCGGATTCTCGCCGGGCTTTCCCTACCTTCAAGGGCTGCCCCCGCAACTCCATCAAGCACGCCACTCCAGCCCGCGCAAGGTCCCGCCGGGTTCGGTGGCGATCGCCGGCGAACAGGCCGGCATCTACCCCTTCGCTTCACAGGGCGGATGGCATGTGATCGGCCGCACCGATCTGACGCTATTCGATCCCCATCGCGAGCATCCGGCCCTGCTGCAACCCGGCGACAAAGTGCGTTTCGTCGAAACCAAAAAGTTACGAAAAACCAAACTCCATTTTCCATACCCCGAAGCCTCGTCCGATGGCATCCAGGTCATCGAGCCGGGTGCCCTCAGCTCCATCCAGGATCACGGAAGATGGGGTCATCAGCATCTCGGTGTCTCGCCCGGAGGAGCCGCCGATCCGGTGCTGGCTTCCATCGCCAACCGCCTCGTTGGAAATCCGGACGATGCCGCAGTCATCGAATGCACCATGACCGGCCCCCTGCTGCAGTTCGGCACCGATGCCCGGGTGGCTTGGGTTGGTTGGGCTAATGAAAATTCCGGCAGACCGCACGAAATCAAGTCCGGCGGCAGTGTCGATCTCCGCAGCCGCATGAGTCACCTGCGAGGCTATGTCGCAGTGGCAGGCGGCATAGCCGTGCCGGAGGTACTTGGCAGTCGTGCCACGGATCTGCGTGCGGTTTTCGGGGGGCATCACGGCCGCATTCTCGAGACCGGAGACATTCTACCCATCGCCAAGACAAGCACCACCCCGGTCTCCGATAAGTGGCACGTATCCTGGCCCCGCTCCGATGGAAACTTGATGGAAATCCGCTACCTCCGTGGGGTTCAGGCGGATTGGTTTACCGAGGAAGCACATTGCTTATTTTCGGAAAATTTTTACAAAATAAGCTCATCCTTCGACCGCACAGGCACACGCCTGAATGGCGCCAAGCTCAAGCTCAGGGAACCCCGGGAGATGGTGTCCCAACCTGTAGTCGCCGGATCCATACAAGTTCCCCCGGAAGGCCAGCCCATCGTCCTGATGAGTGAGCGCCAGACCATCGGCGGTTATCCGCAGATCGGCCACGTCATCTCGGCGGATATCCCCAAACTCGCCCGTGCCTGGCCGGGAACCCAAGTGCGCTTCCGGGAAGTCGATCTGGACGTAGCCCGACATGCCTGGAATGAACTGCAACGCGACCTCGCCATGCTCAACACCGGCCTGACGATGTCGATCTGAGTTGCTAACCCATTGGATTTAAAAATACATCATGCACACAATAGACCTCAATGCAGACCTCGGCGAAGGCGGCCAACAGGATGAAGCGCTGATGACCCTAGCCAGCTCCGTCAACATCGCCTGCGGGGGACATGCAGGAGATGAGGGGAGCATACGGCGCGCGGTCGGACTCGCCATTCAGGCGCAGGTCGCCATCGGCGCCCATCCCGGCTACGAAGACCCGATCCATTTCGGGAGACGCCCAATGAAGGTTTCCGATGATGATATCCGTGGCCTGATCCATCGCCAGTTGGAGCGCATCCTCGCCATCCACCCACGTCTCCATCACCTCAAGCCACACGGAGCACTCTACAACCAGTCCAACCAGGATGACGCCATGGCGGAAGCCCTCGTCACCGCCATCGCCGAAATACAACCAGATACCATCCTCTACTGCCCTCCCCACGGCGCACTCGCCAAGGCTGCTGCCGGAATCAAGCTGGCCACCTGTGCCGAAGGTTTCATCGACCGCCGCTACGCGGAGGACGGCAACCTCTGCCCGCGCACCGAAAAACGGGCGCTGATCGAAAACATCGACGAAGCGGTGTCGCAGGCCCTCAAGATCGCCATCCAACAAACGGTCACGACCCTCAAGGGAACCACCATCCCCTTGGAAGCGAGAACACTTTGCA
>CAJJBR010000072.1 GCA_905182475.1 Akkermansiaceae bacterium
GGCAGGATTACTTTTGAACTGGAGTGCATAGGTTCTTCATCCCCAACGGGGATAAGGATTTTAGGCCAGAGTTGCCGGCCTGCCCTCCGAAGCAGCGATGCGCGAAGGAGGGAGCAGGGCGGAGCCTACCCTGGGTGTCCTGCCCGAAGGCGTTACGTCCATGCGCGGGGGCGGTGAGGGCGCGGTGCGCGGCCACAACCCCACTTGGGGTTGACGCCGGCATCCGCCAGCCTTGGCTTTACGTCACACTAGGTTCTGAGCCCATTTACGAAATCTCGAGGGTCGCCAGGCACAGGCATCAGGCTAGGACGGCCTTCACCACCTTCGCCTCATCCACCCCGGTCAGCTTGAAGTCCAGGCCTTGGAAGCGGTAGGTCAGGCGCTCGTGGTCGATGCCTAGCTGCTGGAGAATGGTCGCGTGGAGGTCGTGCACCGAGACCCCGTCTTGGGCCACCGCGTAGCCGAGTTCGTCGGTGGATCCGTAGGTGGTTCCGCCCTTGATTCCCGCTCCGGCCATCCACAGGGAAAATGCCTGGATGTGGTGATCGCGGCCGCTGCCCTGCGCCATGGGCGTGCGTCCGAATTCCCCGCCCCAAACGATGAGAGTGTCCTCCAGCATGCCCCGCGCCTTGAGATCCTTGATCAGCGCCCCGGTGGCCCGGTCGATGTGACCCGAAACTGTTTCGATCCCCTTCTTGACCCCGCCATGGTGATCCCAACCGCGGTGATAGAGCTGGATGAAGCGCACCCCGCGCTCCGCGAGACGCCGGGCGAGCAGACAATTTGAGGCAAAAGATCCGTCACCCGGCGTCGCGCCGTAGGCGTCGAGAACATCCTGTGACTCCTCCGATACATCCATCAGGCCGGGCACGGATGTCTGCATCTTGAAAGCCATCTCGTACTGGGCAATGCGCGTCGCAATCTCGGGATCGTTCTGGCGTTTACCTAACAAGCCATTCATGCCGTTGATCGTTTCGAGTAGTTCACCCTGATCTTTGCGCGACACTCCGGCCGGATTGTTGACATAGTGAACCGGGTCACCCTTCGAGTTGAACTGCACGCCCTGGAACTTCGAGGGTAGGAATCCACTGTGCCACTGGCGCGTGGCGATCGGCTGATCCTGTCCGCCTCCCGAGGAGGTCATCACCACGTAACCGGGAAGCTCGTCGGTGATCGCACCCAGCCCGTAGAGCATCCAGGAGCCCATCGAGGGACGCCCCGGAATGATCGATCCGGTGTTCATGAAGGTGTGCGCGGGATCGTGGTTGATCTGCTCGGTGTGCATCGAGTTGATCACCGCGATCTCGTCGGCGACCGATCCGATGTGCGGAAAGGCGGTGGACATCATGCGACCGCACTCGCCGTAGGGCTTGAACTCATACTGCGGACCGAGGCAATTCAGCGCCTCGCCCTGCAGCTGTGCCAGCTGCTGTCCCTTCGTGAAGGACTCGGGCATCCCCTGCCCGTTGAGCTTGGCTAGCTCCGGTTTGTGGTCGAGGGTTTCCAGATGAGATGGTCCGCCGGCCATGCAAAGGTGGATGACGGTCTTCGCCTTGGCGGGCATATGGAGCTTATCTCCAAGGACCCCGTTCCAGTGTGGCGCCGCCTGGAGGTCACGGAGGAGGAGCGAGCTGAATGCCGCGCTTCCCACTGAGTATGAGGCGTTCCGCAGGAAGGCCCGGCGGTTGATGGTATTGGCAAAACGTTGTTCAGGATTCATGGCGTAAAGGGGCCGGATCGGATCAGTAGCGGGTGATGGTTTCGTGAAGGTTGAGCAGCGCCCGGCAGACGGCAGTCATGGCGGCCAGCGCGGCGGGGTCTTTCGCATCCGTCGCTGACTTCAGGCCGATGCCCAGCAACTTGCTCGCATCCTCCGGTGATTCGCGATAACGCTTGAGTTGCTTCTCGTAGAGATTGGTCAGGATCGCTCCCTCCTCTTCGCTGCAAGCGCGGGAAAGGATGCGCCGGAAGGCAACATCGAGCCGATCCGTGAGGGGCTTTTCATCCTCCATCAAATCCTCTGCCAGGACACGTGCGGATTCGACAAATGTCGGGTCATTCAGGAGGTTGAGCGCCTGCAGCGGGGTGTTGCTACTGCTACGTGCGGCGGTGCATTCCTCACGCGCTGGCGCATCGAATGCCGCAAGCATCGGGTGCAGGAAGGAACGCTGCCAGTGCACGTAGAGACCGCGTCGATACTGATTGTCATTCTTATCATGCGAGTAGGTCCGCTTCGGGAAATTCATCTGCGCATAGTATCCAGCAGGCTGATAGGGCCGCGCCGAGCCACCACCGAGCTTAGCATTCAGTAGACCGGAAACGGCCAGCGCATTGTCCCGCACAAACTCAGCTGGGAGACGACGCGGATTCTGCCGGGCGTAGAAAACATTGTAAGGATCCAGCTTCATCAGGTCGGATGAGACATTCGATGACTGCTGATACGCCTTGGAGGTGACGATGGTCTTGATCAGATGCTTCACATCCCAGCCGGACTCCACGAACTCCACCGCCAGCCAATCCAGCAGCGCCGGATGTGTCGGCCACTGGCCCTGGTTACCTAGGTCTTGCAGATCACGCGATAGCCCCTCGCCAAAGAACAGTGACCACACGCGGTTCACATAGGCGCGTGCTGTTAGTGGATTCTCCTCCGTGGCGATCCACTTTGCCAGATCCATACGGGTGAGTCGCTCGCCCGGCTTTTCCGGCTTCGGTGCAGGCACCGCCACGGTGAGGAATTCCGGCACCGCGGCCTGCACGATCTCGCCGGATTTATTTGTCCAGTCACCGCGTGGTAGCAGGCGAATGACACGTGGATTGGTCGAGACACTTGGCAGCGTGGTACGGATCAGGCCGTTCAGCACCTTCTCCTCACCACGCAGCTTGTTGAGCTTCGCATGAATCTCTTTCAACTCAGGAATGGTGGTGCGGTAGTGATCGAGCAGGACCTTCTTCTGCTTCGCATCCGGCTCCTTGCCCTTGCTGCCATCGAAGGCGCGCGTCACGGCATTCGAGAGACTCGGCTTCTTGTTATCGGACTCCGCTCGCTGCTTGCGCACATCCGCGAGCCACTTCTCAAAGCCCTTCTCCAGCTCCGGCGTCGTCTTGTTGAACTTCGCATCCAGCGGCTTGATCTGCGCTTCCACTTTCTCCACCGCTTCCTGCTGACTGGGCTCTGGCAATTTCAGCGCAGGTCCCCACCTCGAAACGAACATATCAGGATGATTCTTGATATCCGCGCCCTCATTGTACTTCCCGTCGCCATTGAAGGCACCCTTCTCATAGATGTCCGCGAAGAAGGCCTGCATCGAGTAGAAATCCTTCGCCGTAAATGGATCGAACTTATGGTCATGGCACTCCGCACAACCCATCGTCGAGCCAAGGAACGCTACCGAAGTCGTACGCACACGCTCCGCATAATACTTCGCAGTATATTCCAAGTCCTGAATACCACCTTCCGCAGAGATTCGGTTCAGACGATTGAAAGTGGAAGCCACCCTGTCCTCCGTCGTGCGATCCTTCTTCAGGTCGCCCGCAAGCTGTTGGATGATGAACTCATCATAGGGCTTGTTGTTGTTGAAGGCGTCGATCACGTAGTCGCGATAAGGCGTTACATCACGTACCACATCATTGTGGTAGCCGTTCGTGTCCGCATAACGTGCCAGATCCAGCCAGTGCACCGCCATGCGCTCACCGAAGTGCGGCGAAGCCATCAGCATATCAATGTCCTTCGCGCCAGCCTTCGCACCTGTGGCAACAGGCGGTAGGCCCGTCAGATCGAGCGAAAGACGACGGCTTAGCGTATCCGAATCCGCCGGAGGCGAAAGTTTCAGCCCCTCCGCCTTCAGCCCTTCGCTCATAAAGTTGTCGACCGGGTGTTTCTGACCCATATTCGGGACAGGTGGGCGCTCTGGCTTGATGTAGGCCCAGTGTGGTTCGTAAACGGCACCTTCCTTGATCCACTGCGCGAGGAGCTTCTTCTGTTCCGGACTGAGCGACTTGTGCGACTCGGGGGGCGGCATGATATCGTCCTCGTCATCGGTGTTGATGAGGTAGACGAGTTCTGAATCCTCGGCATCACCGGGCACAAAAGCCTCTTTGTCTATCGCCACCTCCCGGAGATCAAGACGCAGCTTGGCTTCCCGCGAGGCCTTGTCGGGCCCGTGACAGGCAAAACAGTTCTCCGCCAGAATGGGGCGGATGTCCCGATTGTAGGAAAGCGGCGCGGCATCAGCTCCCTGAACAAGGGCTGAGGATAGGAAAAGTAAGGGAAAACGCATAACGAATGAGAGCAAATGACGATGAAATCCCTGCTCGTAATCTTTCGCGCAGAACATCAAACCAAACGAAACGTTCCGCAAGCATCGATTATTTCAGCCGTTACGGGCTCGAAGCGCGGAAACTGCACGAAGCGGAACTGCTCAATTCGCGGGCGCGACCCAGCTCTCGCGAGCTTTCTTGAGCTGTTTCTCGTCGAGACCGAAACTTTTCAGCACACCAGCTGTCATCATCTGATTTCCAGCGGCATTCATGTGGACACCGTCTCTGGTCAGCATTTTGTCCTTACGTTCAGGACCCGCTGCGGCGAGCTCGGCCTGCATGGCGGCATTCAGATCGGCGAGAAGGCATTTCTTGTCCTTGGCGAGTTCGACTAGGAAGGCGTTGTAGGGAGCCAGCTTCCCATTGTTCGCGGTGCTCGCATCCTCTCCGATCATGGTCGAGGTCAGGATCATGACCTTGATCCCTGCGGACTGACACTCGTCGACAATCTTGGTGATGTTTACCTTATACTGATCAAGCGGAACGCCATTCGCACCGTGCCACACGTCGTTCACTCCGCAGCTGAGGGTCATCCAGTCCGGCTTTTTACTCAAAACATCTTTTTCTAGACGTGCGAGCATCTGATTGGACTTGTGGCCGCTGATGCCGGCCGGGATTGCGGTGGTCTTGATGCCGTTTGCTTCCAACCCGCTGATCACAAGCCGCACGTACCCGCCGGGACGCGCCCCCGCCTGGGTAATGGAATCACCCATGAAAGCGATTTTTTCACCATCCTTGACTACAGCTTCCGCCGCTTTCACCTGTGCTACACCAAGCGCAGCCATCATCAGAGCCGCCACAACTGTCATCGTTCCTAGTTTCGACATGGGAGGGATACTCGGCGGTAACGCGTAACCTTTCTGATTCCTGTCGAGATCCGCTCCACATTCTGGATGCTCTTCCAGATCAAAGGCGATGATGTGAGGGTTCTGGCGATTCGACGGCCTTCACAGGATTTCATGCTGCCAGAGGATGTTGACGATTGAAAATTGCGGGAAACCTCCCCGAATCATGGCAAAGTGAGGTAGGCTTTGGTTACGTGTTTTAGAAATTCCAATACGTGCCCTTTGCGGTCGAGCAATGCGGAGGCGGTTTCTTTCACTCCACAATTTCCCATGGTTAGGTGAATGATTTTAGGGGGAGCACCCAGGAGTGCGCTGCGCTGATAGAAGTCCTTGTCCTTGGTGACAATCGAGTAGCCTTCCTTTTTCGCATAGTCCCATAAAAAGGTGTCGGATTTTTGATCCATACCGAGGTTATCGACGTGATCAACACGGCCGAAAACGTCTCCAAGCGCCTTCGCTAGCTTGGGAGAAAGGTTGTGATCTAGCAGAAGTTTTAAACTGCCGCATGGCTGAAGTGCTGCTCACGATGGGCGGCAAAGGTGAGGCAAGCGGCGATATCAGCGTCTTCCAGGTATGGGAAATCCTCTAGAATTTCCTCCCGGATCATTCCACCCGCGAGGTATTCGAGGACATCACCAACCGTGATACGCATTCCCCTGATGCACGGCTGGCCGCTGGCGCAAGGGTCTTTTCACTGCGGGTGAGACACCCGCTTGACTCAAGGCGCGAGATGCATCTGCTCCTTGGTTTTTTTGGTTGGCGGGTTGGCGCGGGGGCGGCTTAGGTAGTGGCAGATGACTTGGATCTTTCGGGTAGCTTATGGGACGGTGGTGGGGGAATCGCTGTGGCTGGAAATGGCGATGGAGAATGGCGGTGAAGTGACGAAGCAGTCGCTGGCTATGAAATGGAGGGACGGCGGGCATTGGGAGCTGGAGGTGGATGCGGAGATCAGTGGGGAGGTGCGCTTGGAGTATTCGTATATTTACAAGAGGGATGGGATTGAGTTGCGGGAGCCGGAGGGGCGGGTTTGGGACTGTGTTTCGGCGCTTGGGGAGCAGCGGGTGCTTTTCGTGGACGATTGGAGGTCGGCGGGATCGGAGGACAGGGTGTATGCGGCGAAAGTTTTTGATGTGGTGGATGGTTGTGGGGAGAGGAATTTGGGGAAGGTTGCTTGGTCGGGGAATCATGAGCTGAATCTCCAGATGGCGCGGTTGCCGGAGGGGCTTGTGCCCTGTGTGCTTGGGGGGCTGGATGTCTTAGGGGATTGGGATTACTCGAAAGCGGTGGCCATGGTGGAGGTGGCGGAAAACCAGTGGCAGCTTGGTCTGAATCTGCCGCTGGACTGGGAGGTGGAGTACAAATACGGCCTCTATGATCCTGCGCTGGGCAAGGCGGTGAAGCTGGAGGACGGGGAGCACAACCGGCTGCTCGAGGGGCGCGAGGAAGCGGATTTTGTGAGGGTTTCCCATGAAATTTTCCGGAGGAGCGCGGATCTGAAATTCCGTGCGGCGGGGGTTGCGATCCCGGTGTTTTCCCTGAGGAGTGCCGAGGGCTGCGGGGTGGGTGAGTTTGCAGATCTTAAAGGAATGGCGGATTGGGCGGCAGTGGCGGGGCTGAAAATGCTCCAGATTCTGCCCATCAATGACACGACTTCTTCGCGGACTTGGACGGACAGTTATCCCTACTCGGCGATCAGTGTGTATGCGCTGCATCCGATCTACCTGCGGCTGGATGAAATGAGTTACCCGCTGGCTGATCCGGGCTCTTACCGGCAGGAACGCGCTGCTTTGAATGAGTCCAAACAGCTCGATTACGAGGCGGTGATGGAGTTGAAGTGGCGTCGGACGCGCAAAGTCTTCGATGCGAACCACGATGCGATCCTGCGCGACGAGGTGTTCCTGGCGTTCCTAAAAAACAACTGGGACTGGGTGCTGGACTACGCGGTGTTCTGCGTGAAGCGAGATGAGTTCGGCACGGCGGTGTTTTCCGAATGGGGCGAGTGGGCAGTGTATGATTCGAAGACGGCGGAGGCGCTGGCGATCAGCACGGACGTGATGTATTTAGTCTGGCTGCAATACGAACTGGACCGGCAGCTTGCGGAGGCGGTGGCTTATATGCACTCGGTGGGTGTTGCCCTGAAAGGGGATCTGCCGATCGGGGTAGATAGAGATTCGGTGGATACGTGGGTGGCTCCGCACCTTTTCAAGATGGAGGCACAGACTGGGGCTCCTCCAGATGCCTTTGCGGTTAAAGGGCAGAACTGGGGCTTTCCAACCTACGATTGGGAGGAAATGTCTAAGGACGGCTACATGTGGTGGCAGTCGCGGTTTGCGAAACTTAGCCGGTTTTTCGATGCATATCGGATCGACCACATCCTTGGGTTTTTCCGCATCTGGCAGGTGCCGGTGCAGCATGTGGATGGGATCATGGGATGGTTTGATCCCGCGCTGCCGGTGAAAGTGGAGGAGTTCGCGGAGCGTGGGGTGGAGTTCGACTACGACAGGTTCTGCAAGCCGTTTATAACGGAGGATCTGTTGAAGGAAACTTTCGCTGAATTTGCCGACGGGGTGAGGCAGGATTTTCTAATCGACTATGGTCTGGGCTGCTACGGGCTGAAAGAGAGCTTTTCCTCGCAGAGGGCGATTCTGGCATTTTTCGAGAAACTCGGGCAAGGCGATTGGGCGAACAAGGATTGGCTGCGCGATGCGTTGGTGGATCTGGTAGGTGAGGTGCTGTTCTTCGAGGTGGAGGGATTGGATAGGACGGAATTTCACCCAAGGATGTCGATGTCGGATACGCGGTCGTTCAAGACGCTCGATCCGGATATGCAGTGGCGGCTCCGCGAGCTTTACGACGACTATTTCTACAACCGCCAGGAATCCTACTGGGAGGCGAAGGCGCTGGAAAAACTCCCGGCTATGCGCGCCGCCAGCGACATGCTTCTCTGCGGCGAGGATCTCGGCATGGTGCCTGCTTGTGTGCCTAGCGTGATGGATAAAATGGGGATGCTGTCCCTTGAGATCCAGCGCTGGCCGAAGAGGGGCGGAGCGGAATTTTTCCACCCGACCCATGCGCCCTACATGAGTGTGGTGGCGACGGGAACTCACGATATGGCGACCCTGCGCGGCTGGTGGCGCGAGGATGAACGGACTCGGGCGCGGTTCGCTTGGGACATGTTCGAAGTGGGTTTTCCCGAAAAGGAACTGAGTGGAGAGGTGGCTCAGCGCATCATCGAGCAGCACATGCACTCGCCGGCCATGTGGGCGATTTTCCCCCTCCAGGATCTGCTGGCAATGGACGAAAATTTACGCAGCAACGACGTGGAAGGCGAGCGGATCAATATTCCAGCGGTGATCCCGTTTTACTGGAGATGGCGGATGGAAATGGACATCGCGGAACTCGCGGCGGCTGGGGAATTCAACTGGAAGCTTCGGGAACTGGCGGAGGTGGCTGGGAGATGAATGAGCAGGCCGGTTTTATCGTATGAACCGATTGAATGAGAAAGTCCAAGGGCTTGCTTGACCCCGTCGGCGGGTGAGGGCTAAAACCGCGAGGTTTTTGCCTGCGATAATTTTATGAACATTCACGAATACCAAGCCAAGGAGCTGTTTGACCGTTTCCAAGTGCCAAGCCCCCAGGGGAAAGTGGCCGGAAGTCCCGAAGAGGCTGCAGCCGCTGCGAAGGAGTTCGCCGGTGCCAAGCTGGTGATCAAGGCACAAGTCCATGCCGGTGGTCGCGGAAAAGGCCATTTTAAAAACGGCTTCCAAGGCGGCGTCCACCTCATCGACAGCCCGGAGCAGGCGTCGGAATTCGCTGGGAAAATGCTCAACGAAACCCTCGTCACGGCGCAGACCGGTGATGCGGGTCGTCTCGTCCGCAAGGTGATGATCGCCGAGGCGGTCGATATCACTCACGAATATTACCTCGCCATCCTCATGGATCGCGATACCTGCGCACCTGTCATCGTTGCCTCCACGGAAGGCGGCATGAGCATCGAGGATGTCGCACACGATACTCCTGAGAAAATTTTCCGCCAGGTGATCCACCCACTCCTCGGTCTTCAAAGCTACGAGATCCGCAAGATTTCCGCAGAGCTCGGTCTCTCCGGCGACATCGCCAAGAAATTCGGAAAGCTCCTCAAGAATCTCTACAAACTCTTCATCGACTGCGATTGCTCGATGCTGGAGATCAACCCGCTCGTCACCACTCCCGACGGCCGCGTGCTCGCCCTCGATGCGAAGTTCGGCTTCGATGACAACGCCCTTTACCGCCACCCGGATATTGTGGCCATGCGCGACAAGGAAGAGGAGGATCCGCGTGAGGTCGCCGCTTCCGAATACGATCTCAACTACATCGGCCTCGATGGTAATATCGCCTGCCTCGTGAACGGAGCCGGCCTCGCCATGGCCACCATGGACATCATCAAGCACTACGGTGGCGAGCCTGCCAACTTCCTCGACGTAGGCGGCGGCGCGACCAAAGAGCAGGTGACCGCAGCTTTCAAAATCATCCTCGGTGACCCGAACGTCAAAGGCATCCTGATCAACATCTTCGGCGGTATCATGGACTGCAACGTCATCGCCGAGGGCGTGATCGCAGCGGCCAAGGAAACCGGCCTTCCAATTCCTCTCGTCGTCCGCCTTGAAGGCAACAACGTCGAGGCTGGAAAAGCCACTCTCGCCGCCTCCGGAATCGATATCGTAGCCGCCGACGACATGGCGGACGGAGCCGAAAAAATCGTGAAAGCGGTTGGCTGAAACCTGAACGAAAACTTTTAAAGAACTACTCTTATGGCCATTCTCATTGACGAAAACACCAAGATCCTCGTGCAGGGCATCACCGGCTCCTTCGGTGGAAAACACGCACAGCTTTCCCTCGACTACGGCACGAAGCTCGTTGCCGGCGTGACTCCTGGCAAAGGCGGACAGAAATTTTCCGATACCGTTCCGATCTTCAACACGGTTTCCCAGGCCGTCAACGAAACGGGTGCGACCGCCTCCGCGATTTTCGTCCCGCCTCCGTTTGCTGCAGACGCCATCCTCGAAGCGATGGATGCAGGCGTGGAACTCATTGTCGCAATCACAGAAGGCATCCCTGTCATGGACATGATGCGGGTGAAGGAAGCTCTCAAAGGCTCGAAATCCCGCCTCGTTGGGCCGAACTGCCCAGGCATCGTGACTCCGGGGCTTGGTGAGAAAAGCCATGGCGGTTGCCGCATCGGTATCGCTCCCGGCTACATCCACAAGCGCGGAAACGTTGGCGTGGTTTCCCGCTCAGGCACGCTTACCTACGAGGCTGTTTTCCAGCTCACACAGATGGGCTACGGCCAGAGCACCTGCGTCGGTATCGGCGGTGATCCGATCAATGGCACCAACCATCTCGAAGTGCTGAAAATGTTCAACGACGACGACGAAACCGAAGCGATCATCATGATTGGTGAAATCGGCGGCAACGCCGAGGCCGAAGCCGCTCGCTGGGCAAAGGATCATTGCAAGAAGCCCATTGCCGGATTCATCGCCGGTGCCACCGCGCCTCCAGGGCGACGCATGGGCCACGCCGGTGCCATCGTCGGCGGCGAGGAAGACACTGCAGAAGCCAAGAAAAAGGTTCTCGCAGAATGCGGAATCGGCGTCGCCGAGACCCCAAGCGCCATGGCGAAGACGCTGATGGAAGTTTGGGGGAAATAAGCGCTGGAGACTCTGGAAAGGAACCGCGATTTAGAAATCGCGACAACCTTGGCGA
>CAJJBR010000073.1 GCA_905182475.1 Akkermansiaceae bacterium
GTGAGAGTAGGTCGTCGCCAGGTATATGCCCGGCTCCAAGCAATTGGAGTCGGGCTCTTTTGTTTGATAAGGCTGGGCATCGGCTGCTCCAGTCAGAGGCTCGCCAGTAGACTCTCATCGGAATAGCGTGCCTGTGTGCGCTCGACCAGTGGCACGGACTCACGCCGTAACTCGCGGACAGGGCGCCGTCGAGATCGACAACAACCTCGTAGAGAACGCCGTGCGTCCCACTAAGCTCGGCGCGAAAAATCATCTCTCTTTGACTCGCAGCGTGGAGGGGAGTTCACTGCCGTCGGCTACATCCTGATCGGTAACGTAAACACTGGATCTCCGGACTTACCTGGCCTCAACTATGTGCGCCCTCGCCCCAAGCTGATCAACTCACCGCAGGCGGCAGTGGCCATAAAATCGGCGGAGTCATGCGCAGCCTGAGGGGAGAGGTGGCGCGTTTACTCCGCTTACCCTCTACCGTATGGTCGGGGAGTAGTAGCCGTTCACCCGCCAGTAGTCTGCTTCGTTTTTAATGAGTGGAACCGCTTCGAGCAGTTCCAGACTGTCCACCGAATCACAAAGAGCCTGCAACTGGCTTCTAATCATTAGCCGTGAATGCGGTGCTTCCTGGCATAGATGTGTGCCAAATCCAAAGGATAGATACGCTCAACAAAACCAGCCTATACCCGTAGGTGTGCCTACTCTTCAGAAGAGTCGTCGTCACCGTAAAAGCTCTTGATGTAACCGAATTCAACAAGAGTATCTTGCCAAGGTGCGATGACGTTCGGATCGCGGAAGATTCGGTTTGCACGTGCGAGCCACTCCTCGGCCTTGAGTAGATCCCCGTCATTATACGAGAGGGCTGCTTTTGCGTAGTAGTAATACGGGGAGTCGTCCTGGTAGTCGTATTTCTCTGCAAGGATGACGACATCGTCGTCAAAACCGAGCTTTGTCATGCACAGGAGCATTTTGAACTCAACAATGCGGGCAAGAGAAATATTGCTTTTTGTAATTTCAGCGAGAATTTCGGTGAACGTATCGAGCGACTTTTGCCATTGCTTGGTCACAAAAAGGACTTCGGCAACGTTGAAGCGAATGCTTGTATTTTTCGGATTAATTTTAAGAGCCTTGCCGAAAGCTGTGGTCGCTTTGTCGAAGGCACGCATCTCAACGTAGCACGAGCCGCGGAGATTTTGTAGTTCGGCACTTTGATCAAAAATCTTTTCCGCTTCATGAAGGGATTCTAATGTTTCGAAAATCCGCTTTTGTTGGAAGTAACGGGCAGCTCCTCCAAAGTGTTTTGCAAATTCTTTCCGCTCTTCCTCAGGAAGGTTCAGAAAAGCTCTCTGGCTCGGGAGCAAATTCTCAACATCGGGGGTGTTTTTGTCGGAAGCCTGTGCAAAAAGAGGGGAAGCTGAGAGTAGGAGTAGAAAAACGAAAGGTTTCATTGGTATTGGGGTTGAGGAACATTATGTCCGAGAAGGGGATATGGGCAAGGGGGAAGATTGGGAGCTAAAGGGGTCAAAAAAATTATTTCAGGGTAATTTTTCCGCAGACAGCTTCCTTCCATTCCTTGCAAGCAGTAGGAACGGAGCAGAGCCTTTGGTTGCGACCAGAGAATATCTGGCAATCCGGTGATTGGGAAGGGAATGAAAAAACGATTCGACTGCCTTTGATTCTTCGGCTCCTTCGGGATGACCTGGATAGCAGATTACAGCGAGAATTCCACCTGGCGTGAGAAGGCGGGTTGAAGCAGCTAATGCTTCAAGTGTATCTGGAGCCGTTGTCGCTATATTACGATCCGCACCGGGTAGATATCCGAGATTGAAGACGATCACCTTTACAGAACCGTGGTCTGCGTGAGTCGAGAGCTCGCAGTGTGATTTCTGAAAGAGGGTAACGCGTTCGATAAATTTTTCGCTTTCCAGCCGGTTCCGGGTGGCTTCGATTGCGGCTGCTTGAATATCGAAAGCGATGACCGCTCCGGTCTCACCGACTTCGCGCGCGAGAAACAGGGTGTCGTGGCCGTTTCCTGCGGTGGCGTCGATGGCGAGATCTCCTTCGTGGATTTCGCCAAGGAGGATCGTGTGCAGGAGGTCTGTTGGATGGGGTGGGAACACGTCTTTTATCTTGTCGGGGTGAAAATAAAATCTTCTTCGGGACGGATGTCTTTTTCAATCCAATCCGCAAGCATTCGTGCCATGCCTGGTGCGTAAAGGCTGCCCTTTGAACCGAGCGCATTGAAGATCCAATCACCTGCGGTGTTTTTCCCGATGAGGGGTTCGCTGCGGCGGAGGATGGGACGGATTCCAGCGACGTGATCTGTGATTTTGAAATCCCGGCCACCGAGCTTCTCCGCGATTTCGATGATTCGTTCACGACCGGCATCGGTAGAGGATTCGTCGAGCTGATCCCATTCGTAAGTGGACCCGATACGGAAAAGTCCGTCTCCAATCGGAACTAGCCATCCTCCGGCTCCGATGCGGATGTGCGTCTCCGGCCAATTGGCGCGAACGGTCAGAATTTCCCCTTTCGCGCAGCGGTGCGAACCTAGTTGGTCATTCAGGAGCCCAAGTGCACCCTCGCAGAGAATCCGGTTTGTGTGGGGTTGGGAGGTGTCGTGATGAGAAATTCTATGGATACCGTAGTTCGTGAAAAACCGACGGGTGGCTTCCATGAAGGCGAAGGTGTCGAGACGGCCCCCACCTTTCAGTTCCACTGCTCCCGCGAAACCGGGTGGAGTGGGGATATTGGAGGATTGAAGCCACGGGATTACTTCGAGTTTATCAAATTTGCCTTCGATCTTCTTCCATTCCTTTTCCGATGAGGCGAGGCGGAGGACGGGGAGGGGATGCCAGAAGCTGGCATCGAGTTTCAGTTCGAGATCTGTGTAGAAGCTAACCGCCTGCGGATGGAACTCTTTAATCCGCCAGCTCGGCTGGAAGTTTTTCCCGGTAATTGGATTTACCATTCCAGCGGCGACCCGACTGCTTCCGCCGCTGCCGTTATCGACAATTTCGAATGGGATGCTCCGATGGAAAAATTCCCACGCGAGGCAGGATCCAGCAAGGCCCTGGCCGACGATGAGCCAAGGCTGTTGGGAGGGGGTCATGAAGTCACCGCGCCGCGATCGTCGCTGATGCCGGATTTCTCAATGAAGTAGTCGTAGCCTCCTGTGTAGCGGGTGACTTTGGCACCGTTCTCCGGGTTCTTTTCGTCGCGGGTCACGTGCAATGTGGTTTCTGCGAGGGTCCGGATGAAGTGCACATCGTGGGAGATGAAAACGAGGGTTCCTTGGTAGGATTTGAGGGCGTTGACCAGCGAGTCGATGGAGAGGATGTCGAGGTGGGTAGTCGGCTCATCCATGAGTAGGAGGTTCGGGGGATCGACTAGGAATTTCACGAGGTTGAGCCGTGATTTTTCCCCTCCGGAAAGGATGCCGCAGCGTTTCTCCACATCCGCGCGGCGGAAGAGGAAGGTGCCGAGGATGGCGCGCGCGTCTTCCTCGCGCAGGGTCGTGCAGGCGCCCAAGACTTCGTCTAGGACTGTGTTGTATTCGTTGAGAGCCTCGGCGCGGTGCTGGGAGTAGTAACCGATCTTGGTGAGGTAGCCGGTTTCCTTTTTTCCGCCGTCGATTTCCAGTTCACCGGAGAGTAGTTTGAGTAGGGTGGTCTTACCCGCGCCGTTGGGGCCGACGAGCACGATCTTGTCGCCGCGCTCGATGGTGAGATCGAGGTCTTTGTAAATGCGTTTGCCGGGGTAGCTCTGGCAGACCTTGTCCATCTCGATGAGCTTCTGGTTTGAGCGCGGTGGCTGAGGAAAGGAGAACTTGAACGGCTTGCGTGGGGTGCGGGGTTTTTCGATCTTGTCGATTTTATCCACGAACTTGATACGCGACTGCACCTGCGAGGCTTTGGATCCCACTTGGCGAAAGCGTTCGATGAACTCCATGTGACCCTCGATTTCCTTGTTCTGGTTTCGGTAAGCCTGGACCTTGCGTTCGTAGACCTTCTCGCGCTCTTCGAGATACTTGGAGTAGTTCCCGTTGTAGGAAATGAGTTGCATCGCATCCGGGTCGATCTCGATCACGGTCTCGATCATCGTGTCCATGAAGTCGCGGTCATGGGAAATCATCAGGATGGCTCCGGAGTAGTTCAGCAGGTAGCGCTGGAGCCAGAGCAGGGAGATGAGGTCGAGGTGGTTGGTCGGTTCGTCCAACATCAGGAGATCCGGTTCCATCACGAGGAGCTGGGCGAGGTGTGCGCGCATCACCCAGCCGCCGGAGTATTCGCGGGCGGGTTTGTTGAAGTCCTCCTGCTTGAAGCCGAGGCCGGAGAGGATCTTCTTCGCCTTCGGCTCGAGCTGGTAGCCGTTGAGCGCGGTGAACTGATCCTGCGCTTTGCCGAATTTCTCCGAGCCTAGGTCGCCGGATGCCTCGCCCTCGCGGATCGTGCGCAGCAGTCCGATCATTTCCGGGGTGATGCCCATCGCGATCTCGATGATTGTTTCATCGGATGGCTCACCTGCCTCCTGTGGCAGGTAGCCGGTGATGGCATATTCATCGCGGTCGATGGTGCCTTCATCGGGCTGGTCTTCATCGAGGATCATGCGGAATAGCGTGGACTTGCCCGCACCGTTCGGGCCGACAAGGGCGACGCGCTCGCCCCAGTTAATGGACATGTCCGCCTCGCGGAGAAGAGTTCGTCCGCCGAGGGTCTTGGTCAGTTTCTTGATCGTTAGCACTGGGACGGGATAATGCGAACCGCCGGGGAGATCAAGGATAAGGAGAGGCGTGGCTCTTGTCACATCCGTCCGCTTGAAGAAAAGAACCGGCGCAATGACTCTACGATGAAAAAAATCGGCATTTACGCTGTTCGCGTTCGCCTTGCGCTACGCGGGTTGCTGCTGGGAGATGCAGTGGAGGGTGCCGCCTTCTTGGACGAGGTCGAGACAATCAATTGGGACGATCTCACGGTCGGGGAATTGCTCTGCGATGATGCCGAGGGCGCGGTCGTCGTTTTTCGGTTGGCGGAAGGTTGGGACGAGGACGGCGTGGTTGATGATGAGGAAATTCACGTAGGAGGCGGGCAGGACGGGGAGGCGCCAACCTGGGATCTCGCAGGCCTGGGGGAGGTGGATGGGGACGATGTCGTATGCGCTGCCCGCAGGGGTGTGGAAATTCCGCAGGCGGGTCATGTTTGCGGAAAGGACGGGGTGGTTGGGGGATTCCCTGTCTTTTTCCTCACAGGCGATGATGGTGTCTTGGTTGGTGAAACGTGCGAGGTCGTCGATGTGGCCGTCGGTGTCGTCGCCTTCAATGCCTTTTTCCAACCAGAGGATCTCGGTGACGCCTAGGGTGTCCTTGAGTATCTGTTCGGTTTCCTCGCGGGGGAGGTGTGGGTTGCGGTTGGGATTTAAAAGAACGGCCTCGGTGGTGAGGAGTTGGCCGCGACCGTTGATCTCGATCGCGCCTCCTTCGAGAATCATGCCGCCAATATATATAGGGAGAGAGAGGGAATCTGCGATTTTTTGCGGGATGGAATTGTCGAGATCCCATGGTGCGAACTTTCCGCCCCACGCGTTGAATTCCCAGTCGGTGAGGGCGATGTCTCCGGTTTTCGCGTGCTTGATGAAGATCGGGCCGTGGTCGCGGCACCAGACGTCGTTGTTCGGGTGGTCGAAGAGCTGGAGGTTGGCGGGGTTTGTTCTCGCGATGTTGCAGGCGGTTGCGATGGCAGGGTGTGCGGAGCCGGGGGCGTTGATGCGGACTGGCTGGTAGCGGGAAATGGCGGCGGCGATTTGCGCGAATTTTTTCCAGATGAGATCCTGCTTGGCTCCTCCCCAGTGGCGGGGATCATCGACGGGCCATGAGAGCCACACTGCCTCTTGCTGAGTCCACTCTGCGGGCATTGCGTATCCTTTGCTGGCTAGGGTCATGGCGCGGGGAGATTCCGGAAGAGTGTGGGGATTTGCAATAGGTTTCGCAGATCAATTGGGAGGCGGAGGTCTTTTCAGTAGGAAGATAAGAAGGAAGAGCCAGCCGCAAAGGTTGAGAAGAAGGCGGAGGGTGAGGAGGAAATGGACGAAGCTGCAGCGGAAGAGGCAGGCGGTGCGGCGGTTGTCCGGCCGGCTTCTCCGGATCCGGTATAGGTATACGGCTGGAGGGAAAAGGTGCTGATCGATGGGATCGAAAAATCGATTTCGGCGAAGCTGGATACCGGGGCTTCTTGGAAGGTGCGCAACCGGTTGGAGCCATCGAAGATTCTTGATGGGTTTGAGGTGTTCGTCTGGCACCGTGGCGGTGGATCGGTGCTGGAGGTGAACGGCGGCGAAAACTCCAAGGTGACATTCACTGTGGTGCGGGACAGCATCCCCTTGGCTACCCTTACCGATCTCCGTGACTCGCCATTGCTGGTTTCCACAATCCTCGCTCTGCCCGCTTCTGAACGCGCCTTTTCCGCTACATCGTGCTGATTCCGCTTGGCGCATACGTGGTGGTGCTGATGCGTAACATTATAGGAATTCCGACAGTGGGCACGTTCATGCGGGTCTTGCTTGCGCGGGCTCTCCTGGAGATAAAGCCGGTGCAGGGTATCCTGATCTGGGCATCGGATTGATCGGCGTGCAGATACCGGACTGGGATACAATTTTGGAAATGGCGGTGACCTGCCAAGAGATGACCGGGCTAGGCTATCTCGGGGGCGATATCATGATCGACAAGGACTTGGGACCGCTAATGATCGAAGTGAACGCAAGACTAGGTCTTGCGATCCAGATGGCGAATGGGATTGGTCTGCTGAAATGGCTTGAGCCCGTGGTCGAGCAGCACAAAAAGAAGCCGATTACGGATCTTCAGGAGCAAATCGAGTTTTCGAAAAAGCATTTCCAAGCGAAGCTGCCAGATGTGCTGTCACAAGAGACTGTCTAGGAACGCAAATTCGCGCTTGTTTGAAGAGGGCTGCGATTTCAGAGTCAGGGCACATGAGCGGATTGGACTATCAGGTGTGCATTGCGGGAACGGGCAGTTACGTTCCTGAGAAAATTTTGACGAACGAAGAACTGGCGAAGCGCGTCGATACCAGTGACGAGTGGATTTTTACCAGAACGGGAATCCGTGAGCGGAGGATCGCTGCGGAAGGGGAATTCACTTCGCATATGGCGAGCAACGCGGCTCGCAAGGCTCTGGAGCAAGCAGGGATGGAAGCCAGCGAGATTCAGCTGATCATCGTCGCAACCATCACCCCGGATACCATCACCCCCGCCACCGCATGCTACGTCCAGCAGCAGCTTGGGGCGTCCAATGCGGTCGCATTCGATATTTCCGCAGCCTGTTCCGGCTTTCTTTATGCCATGAAAATGAGCAAGCGGATGATTGCCGATGGCGCATTTGAAAACGCTCTGATCATTGGTGCCGAAAAACTTTCCGCCTTTGTGAACTGGGAGGATCGAACCACTTGCGTTCTCTTTGGAGACGGTGCTGGAGCTGCCGTGTTGCGTCGCGCAGCACCGGAAGAAGGGTCCATTCTCGCCACGGAAATGGGAACCGATGGAAAGCTCACCCACCTTCTTAATATCCCAGGTGGTGGCTCCGCTTGCCCCATCACCGAGAGTAACGTCAACGATCACCTGGCAACCCTCGCTATGCAGGGCAAGGAAGTCTTCAAGCACGCGGTGAACAGGATGAAGCAAGCTGCTGAAACGGTAATCAGCCGTGCGGATCTCCAACCAGAGGACATTGCCTGTGTGATTCCCCATCAGGCAAATTTGCGTATTATCGATGCGATCGCAGGCCGTCTATCCGTTCCGGAGGGCAGGGTCTTCGTGAACCTCGACAAATACGGAAACACCTCTGCGGCTGCAGTCGCGATTGCCCTAGACGAGGCCAATCGCAGCGGAGTCTTTAAGCGCGGGGACAACATCGTAATGGTCGTATTCGGCGCCGGACTTACCTGGGCAGCAGCTGCAGTTAGGTGGTAACTCGTTGATTTACAGTGGTTAGTGCTTTTCTTGGGATTTTTTTCCGAAATCGTGTTGACGCGACGCTCAGATTATGTTCCCTTTCCGGAGTCGCAAGACAAGGCGGCTCGACTGAACGTCCCTTTGGGTTTTTGGGTTTTTCCCGGGGATAATCGGTCGAGCCGCTCTTTTTTTGTCAAAAATGCGACTCCAAGGAGATTTTCTCCTCGATAAAAACATCGGCGATCCGACTCTCTCGGTTCTTGCTAGATTTGCGAAAGCTTCTTTAATAACTGTATCTTTATGATCTGGTGCGATGGAATATTTTTAGAAGAGCGGGACTTTTGCGTTTCGCCATTTGACCGCAGCCTTTGCCACGGGCTGAGTCTGTTTGAGACGATACTCGCAGTAAAAGGGAAGCCCCGGATGTTGCGCCCGCATCTCGACCGCCTGCGTCTCGGACTGGAGCGGTTTGGAATCACCGGCGTTGAGCTTTCCGATAGCGGCTTGGAAAGCGCGATGGTTTCGCTGCTTGAGAAGAACGGCCTAATGGAAGGTATGGCGCGGATCCGTTTCGCAGTCGGCTTCGGTGCCGGACCGATCAACCGCATCGACAGCGGGGAAGCATGGGCGTGGATGACTGCCGTCCGCGTTGAGGAAACTCCCAAGTCGATACGCATGACCTCCGCTCCTTGGCGTCAGAACCGTGAGAGTGTGACCCGGGGATTGAAGGTCGGGAACTATGCCGAGCACCTCATCGCGATGGACATGGCACGCCGCGAGGGCTTCGACGAAATGCTTTTTTACAACACGGCGAACGAGCTCTGCGAAACCGCGATGGCGAACGTGTTTCTCATCCGTGGTGGCAGTTTATTGACTCCTGCGCTGGACAGCGGTTGCCTTAACGGGGTCACTAGGAGGCTTGTGATCGAGATTGCAGCAGAGCGTGGCATTCCCTGCCGGCAAAAACCAATGGGTAAGGGCGATGTGAAAAAGGCGGATGGTGTTTTTCTGACGTCCTCCGTCCGCGGGCCAGCATGGGTTTCAGAATTTGAAGGTAGGAGCTACGAGGTGCATCCGCTGTTCACCGCGATTCAAGAGATCTGGATGGAACGCATGTCCGGGGATTCCCAATAAGTTTTCCCCTTTTTCTCTTTTCCCGTTGGGGGTGCATCACCCAACATACCCGTGTAATCTAATCCCACGAAAAAGAATATTATGTCACGTCCAGTTACACTTTTCACCGGCCAATGGGCCGATCTTCCACTTGAAACACTCGCCCCCCTTGCTGCGGAAATGGGCTACGACGGCCTCGAACTCGCCTGCTGGGGAGACCACTTCGATGTCGATCAAGCGGCTACCAAGAAATCCTACGTAAAGGAAAAATGGGAACTACTGTCCGATCACGGCCTCACTTGCTACGCGATTTCAAATCACCTCGTCGGCCAAGCGATCTGCGACAATATCGATGATCGCCATAAGGCCATCCTCTCCCCTGAAGTTTGGGGAAACGGCGATCCTGAAGGAGTCCGCAAACGCGCTGCCAAGCAGATGATCAAGACAGGAAAGGCCGCTCGCAAATTCCTCAATGCAAAACCCGGCCGCAAAAACAAGGATGAGTTCCCGGCTGTCGTCAACGGCTTTACCGGTTCCTCGATCTGGCACGCGCTCTATGCCTTCCCGCCGACCAACCAAGAATTCTACGATAAGGGTTTTGAGGATTTCGCGAAGCGTTTCACTCCCATCCTCGATGCTTTCGATAAGGAGAACGTAAACTTCGGGCTTGAAGTCCATCCAACCGAAATCGCTTTCGACATCGCCACATCACAGCGTGCGCTCAAGGCGGTGAAGAACCATAAACGTTTTGGCTTCAACTACGATCCGTCCCATCTCGGTTACCAAGGCGTGGACTACGTGAAATTCATCCGCGAGCTCGGCTCACGCATCTTCCACGTCCACATGAAGGACGCATGGTGGGGGCACGGCGATGGCTCGGTTGGCGTCTTCGGTGGCAGCACCGACTTCGGCGATTCACGCCGTTTCTGGGATTTTCGTTCGCTAGGTCACGGCGACATCGAGTTCGAGGACATCATCGTCGCGCTTAACGATATCAAATATGCCGGCCCGCTCTCCGTTGAGTGGGAGGATATCCGCATGGATCGTGTTCATGGTGGCGCCGAGGCGGCCGCCTTCGTCCGTAACGTGGACTTCCCCGGCTCGAACGTCGCCTTCGATGCGGCCTTCGACAAATCGAATCAATAAGCACCAACTCTGCAGGCCAATATTATGTCAATCAAAGTAGGCGTTATCGGAGCTGGGTGGATGGTGAAATACCACGCCGAAGGATTTCGCAAAGCAGGAGCTGAAATCGTAGCCGTGGCGGATCCGGCATCGGGTGCCGCCGATAAGGCAGCAGCGGAGTGGGGGATCGAAAAGACCTTCGATTCCGTGGACAAGATGCTCGCGGAAGTCCCCGAGTTGGATGCAGTCAGCATTATCGTCCCAAACAAATTCCACGCGCCTCTGGCTCTGCAGTGCCTCCGCGCAGGAAAGCATGTGTTCTGCGAAAAACCTCCAGGTCTGAACGCTTCGGAAGTCAAGGAAATGGTCAACGTGGCTAAGGAGACCGGCAAGATGCTGATGTTCAACTTCAACAACCGCGCTCGCCCCGAGTCCCAAGCGATGAAGGGCTATGTGGATGACGGCACGGTCGGCACGATCAATTCCGCCCAGGCAAAGTGGATCCGCCGGACTGGTATCCCCGGCTTCGGCGGCTGGTTCACGACTAAGGCCATGGCCGGTGGCGGTGCGACGATCGACCTGCTTCACATGATCGATCTCTCGCTCTATTTCATGGGTTACCCGGAGCCAGCACACGTGCTGGCAAACACCTTCGACAGCCATATCACCGACCCGGGATTTAAAGGTCCGTGGGGAATCCCTGACCGCGAAGGCGGCACCACGGATGTGGAGTGCGCTGCCCACGGCTTCGTCCGTTTCAAGAGCGGCCAGGTTCTCAGTCTCCAAGTTTCTTGGGCGGAGATGGTGAAACGCGAAGAGGTTTCCGTCTTGTTCCAAGGCACCAAGGCCGGAGGCAAGGTCGAGCGTTTGTTCGCCCGTGATGGCTTCGACGAAACAGCCATCGACACCTGCGAACTCTATGTGCAGGAAAATGGTAACAGCGTGAACCGTGCTATCATCGTCGAAGAATGCGAGGACATGGGCCGGATCAATTCCGCGGCAAACTTTATTGACTCCATCAATGGTGTCGCCGAACCGTTCAATACCCCTGACCAAGCCCACAAGCTGATGCTTATCATCGACGCGCTTTACGAATCGGCCAAGACCGGCGCACCAGTGGCTGTCTGAATATGATAGACGAACTTCCAGAAACGGGCGGGCGGGAGCAATCCCTCCCGCCCGTTTCCTTTGGCATGATGGTGGTCTTTTGCACCTTTCCGAGCGTGGAAAAGGCACGGGAAGTGGCAGGTGAAATCATTTCCGAAGGTCTCGCCGCCTGCGTGAATATCCTGCCGGGGGTCGAGTCGATCTACCGCTGGGAAGGCGAAATACAAAACGAGTCCGAAGTCCTCGGGTTGTTTAAAGTGGCTTCAGATGGTTTCCAAGAGCTGGAAGAAGCAATACTGGTAAAGCACCCTTATGATAGTCCCGAAATTGTTGGTATCTCGGCGGACAAGGTCACCGGGAAGTATTTGGAGTGGGTTGTGGCGAATTGAGCTTGAGACGGAATGCGAACTTTAGTCCGCTTGGCTCCGAGAATTACTTGATTCTTCGCGGCGGACTAAAGTCCGCGTTCCATTTCCTACTCCACGATCACAGGAGTCCCGACTTCCACGTTTTCGAAGAATTTCTCGGACATGTGATGGGGCATGCGGACGCAGCCGTGGGAGGCGGCGTAGCCGGGAAGGTATCCTGTATGCATGCCGATTCCGCCGTCGAAGCGCATGAAATTCGGCATCGGGGCGTGGTATTTCACCTGACCCGGTTCGACCTTATCCACGCGGAAGTCCGCGTTGTTATTGACCATCTGGCCAGTAGCCTCGTCCTTGATCACGCCGTAAAGCGAGGATTCGTGATCCTTGCTTTTCTGGGTGATCTTGAAGTTGCCTGCGTGCGTCCCGGTGCCCTCTTTTCCGGTGGAGATTTTGGAAACTCCGACGAGGACTCCGCCTTTGTAGAAACTGGCTTTCTGCTCTCGGCGGTTGATCTTGATCAGGGGGGAGCCGCTCACATTGTCGCCGTCCCAGTGGGAAACGTCGTCCGGGATCGCGGACGCGGGGTGGTTTGAGCTACCGGATGTCTGCCGATGAATCGGGCCGATACCCGCCATGTAGTCCGAGCCCGGAGGTGAACTGTTGAAGCAGGATGCGAGCAGCAGGGATATGCTTAAGAGAAATAGATATTTCATATGGGCAAAGGAAGTATTATCCGCTTTCCGTATGGAATCAAGACCCAAGATAGACGTGTGGAAGGGGACATTATTTCAAAAATCTTGTTCCTGATGGAGAGGCGAGGTTGCCGGGTGGAGTCCGGTCGGGTAGGAGTAGTTCGATGATGGACGAGAAACTGAAGCTGCCGGATCACTACGAGATCGAGCACGAGCTGCGCGAACAACTCAGCGGTCGGCCCGGTCACCAGCGATGCGTAGTGGGTCACGACGAATTGCTTCTGGTGCTTCACGAGGTGCCGGAGGTGGGTATTCCTGAGCGGGAGGCGATCTTCTTTTGGCGCAGACAGGACGGGCGATGGCTACAACCGGGCGGCCCCGGTATCGATGAACTGGAGTCGCTCTTGGAGAGGTATGCCTGTGCCATTGATGAGAACGAGGAGATTCTTGAGGAAACTAAATCCACCGAGCAGGTTTTCAAAATACTTCGGCATGCCGGCCCCTTATCTAGAAGCACTCGGAACATTGTCCAGGCATTGGAGCAGGGGCTTGCTCAGGAGCCCGACGATAAGGAAATTAGGGAGTTACGCGACAGGGCAAGAGAATTGGAGCGTGCCTCGGAATTACTTCAAGCGGACGCGAGGGAAACCCTAATCTACTGGCAGGCGGAGGCCTCGGAGGAGCATGCGAAGGCCTCGGGACGCCTTGGAGATATTCTTTTTAAACTGAACCTGGTTGCCGGATTTTTCCTTCCACTCGTCGCCCTCGGAGGTCTTTTCGGAATGAATCTGGATTTGCCAGATTTTGTGAAAGGCATGTTCTGGTGGGTGTTTTTCGGCGGTCTGACCGTCGGCGGGCTGCTGCTTTGGTATATTTCCAAGGATGCTTGGAAAAAAGGCGATTGAAGCCCTGACAATGCGGGTTGCAAAGCCGGGTTACGCGGGTTAGATCATGTCATCATGAGCGAAGCACAGCCGAAAGTTACAGCGTATTTGAAGACATTTTGTGGATGGAGTGAGGGCGTTCGCGCAATCATGCGGAAGTACGATCTGCCATTTGAGGAAAAGGATATCATCAAAAATCCGGCTTTCCGCTGGGAGATGGAACAGCGTAGTGGTCAGCCTCTTTCCCCATGCGTAGAGGTCAATGGCACGATGCTCCCCGATGTCAGCGGTGAGGAAGTGGAGACATGGATGCTGGAAAATGGGGTTGTCGTGGACAACGAAGCGAAACCTGATGCCCCAATCGATTCCGCATGCACCGACGAGCAACACGAAGCCATGGCAGCTGGCAAGCTTCCGGCTCCCGGAAAGATCCGCTTTTTCGAGTAAGGAGTCGGGATATTCCTGTCCCGACAGAGGGGAAAAGAGTTTAACCGCAGATGAACTGGATGAGCGCAGATCTGGAACGATGAAATTTCCAGGATCCAAAAGGTTTCTCATTTACTCACAGTGGCTGGGAGAGGTCTTTCAAAATCTACACTCTTCATCTGCGTTTATCCCGTCCATTTGACGAAAGGTTTGATTTTCCAGTTCGTCTATGTCCGCTGCGCTCTCATTGCGGTTAAATTTCTTCAAATGCAGAAGCCCTGCTTGTCCCGACAATTTTCGCAGACAAACTCAAGGTTTCAGGGCATTATCTCGGTAGGAATGCAGAGTCCTTCGATAATGTGGAAACAATGGCTGGCCGAGAACGGCCCGCGGCTGCTTCTATTTGCCCGTGGCTGGGGGAAGACCCGTGAGGATGCGGAGGATCTGGTGCAGAATGCCGTCCTGAAAATGTGGCACTATCAACAGGAGGAAAACCGAGGCGGCGGGCCTCCAGATCTGCCACTCGTTTTTTCCACGATCCGCTTCGGTGGGCTGATGCTACATCGTTCCGAGAAGCGTCGTAGAAAACGTGAAGAAGCCATCGTTTTCCTCAACGATTTTCAGGATGTCTGGCTGGATCCGATGGTGGAGGAGGACGAGGAAGCGGTGATACTGCGTGAGGCGGTTCAGAACCTCAGCGACAAGCTGCGCGAGGTGGTGGTGATGAAGACTTGGGGCGGGCTGACTTTCGCACAAATTTCCACGACTTTGGCAATTTCACCGAACACAGCGGCATCCCGCTACCGCTACGCGCTGGAGCAACTGGGCAAGGACATGCAACAGGTAAAGGAGGAGCGCCGTGCAGAAGCCTGATCAAAACTTCGAGGAAATGGAGAAAGCTCTCTCCCGCTTGATGCCCGTTGCGGTCAGTGAAGACGCGCAAGATCGTATGGACGAAATGCTGGACGA